>CAIKFN010000071.1 GCA_903826715.1 uncultured Actinomycetes bacterium | reverse complement strand
GCCGTTACTTCACAGCTCGAAATTTCAAACATGAGTGCTGACGATGTACACATTGGTCCAAGTGACCACGTGCCATGGTTGAAAGACCGCAAGTGGGCCTACATCCGTATGGAAGGACGTAACTTCGGTGATGTTCCACTTAATTTGGAACTAAAGCTCGAAGTATGGGACTCACCTAACTCAGCTGGAGTAATCATCGACGCTGTTCGCTGTGCTCGTGTTGCCCTAGACCGCGGAATTGGTGGGCCAATCATGGGTCCATCGGCGTACTTCATGAAGTCGCCACCGGTTCAGTTCCACGACGACATTGCTCACAACATGGTCAATGAATTCGCCGAGGGCGGAGAAAACCCAGTCTGGCCATAAGCCTTCGTAAATAAAAAATCCCCTCGTCATTTTGGCGAGGGGATTTTTTATTTCGCTTGTTCGCTCCACCATTCAAGAAGTCTGACCTTCGCTTCTTGCACAGTGATTTCACCTTCGTCGGTACGAATTTCCATTAAAAAGTCCAGTGCCTCGCCAACTTTACGACTCGGAGAAATATTGAGAATCTCCATTACCGCTACGCCGTCAAGCGCAGGTCGCTGATTATCAATGTCTTCTTGCTCACGAAGTTCACCAATGCGAACTTCAAGTTCGTCCATGCGAAGCGCCAGTGTTTGAGCCTTCCTCGCGTTGCGTGTGGTGCAGTCACATCGCGTTAGCTCGTTTAACGCATCGAGGAGGTGGCCAGCGTCGCGCACATACCTACGAACCGCTTTGTCACTCCAGCCCATTTTGTACGTGTGAAAGCGAAGGTGTAGCTCAACGAGCATTGAAACGTCGTCAATTACTTCTTGGGAATATTTAAGCGCCAGCATTCGCTTGCGTGTCATTTTTGCACCAACAACTTCGTGAAATCTGAAGGTAACCCCTTCGCTCGTGATGTCACGAGTGTTTGGTTTTCCAATGTCGTGATAGAGCGCAGCGAGACGCAGCACGAGGTTTGGCGATGTTTTGTCGACAACGGCCCACGTGTGTTTAAGGACGTCTTTGTGGTGATGGATGGGGTCTTGTTCTAGTTGCAGCTTGGGCAGTTCTGGGAAAAAATGGTCGGCGAGCCCCGTGCGAACAATGAAGTCAAGACCAACAGATGGTTGTTCAGTGAGCAGGAGCAGGTCGATTTCATTTCTAATTCGCTCTGCAGAAACGATGTTTATCTTCTCAGACATTTTTGTTGCGGCCGCTTCAATGCTGGGATCAATTTGCAAATTAAAACGTGAAGCAAAACGAGCAGCACGAAGCATGCGTAGTGGATCATCACTAAACAAGATCTCAGGGTCGATTGGTGCGCGTAGAACACGGTCATGCAGGTCGTTGAATCCATTAAAGAAGTCAAACAGTGTTTGCACTTCAGGTGTGTTGTTGTTCAGTGCAATCACATCTAGTGCGAGAGCATTGATCGTGAAATCGCGACGACTTAAATCTGACTGGAGCGAGTCGCCCCACTCAACGGCAGGTTTGCGTGAATGATCAACGTACGCTTCGGAACGAAATGTGGTGATCTCAGCCTTAAAGTCACCTTCTTTCAAAAGTCCACCAATGGTTCCAAAGGCACGCCCTTGTTCCCAGAGTCCTGAGCAGAGCGGCTCCATAAGTCGAGCAATGTCGTCGGGGCGAGCATTGGTGGTGAAGTCAATTTCAAAGTCATCACGGCGCTCAATGTCGAGAATGCAGTCACGCACTGAGCCCCCAACGGCGTAGAGGGAGAAGCCCGCGTCATTAAAGGCACGGGCTAGTGGGGCTGAAAGCCTCGCCAGCTCACTAAGGCGCTCGTGTACTTGGTCAAATGAATTCACTCTGATTGAAGGGTAGTAGGCGTCGTGCAAAGGCGTTGAGCGAAGGTAGCCTAGTAATGCAATGTTCCACCGATTTTCGACCTGGTGGCGGGCGCTTTGCGTCGTACTCCTCAGCCTCGCGGCGGTGGCGTGGCCCTCGGCCACGCAGGCCCTGGCGACCCCGGTATTCAGTGTTGTCCACCAAGACAGTGTCGCCTCGCTCTCGAGTAATGGATCAGCACACTTCTCGCTCACCATAAAACAGGGTTCGGTGCCAGCACCTTTTGAGATCAAGCTCTACCCAAGAATTCTTCAACGATCACAGATCACACCAATCGTGAGCGGAGCTGGATCATTACTGAGTGCAACTTCAGGCGTGCAGGTCTGTGCCAAGAGCGGGCTAACAACACTCAGTGTTGAGATAAAAACTCTCTCAGGAAATAAAAGTAGTTCCAACTGCGCAGGTAACACCGCGCGTTTAGTCCTTCACTGTGTGAGAAGTTTTTGTGACGGTGTGTATCCAATTAGCTACTCAATGGCTAACCAAAAAACTAAGTGGTCTCTCGTTGCCGTACGAGCAAGCCATGTATTGCATCCTCTTCAGATCAGTTGGATCCAAACAATGGATGCAACGTCACTCAATGCTGCGAGCGAGACCCTTGCTTCGCTGACTGCTGATTCAAAGTTTCCTCGAGTGCCGATTTCTTTTGGGGCTAACTACCAAACAATTACTTCAACCAATGCTGTCTCAGCGAAGTTCCTCGCCGGGTTTAAGAGTGCAACACAGAGCCCAGTGCACACAATCATTAGTTCACCCCCTGGGAACATTGATTTTGGTGGGCTCGTATCAAATGGCCTCACCTCACAAGCCACCAATCAGCTTGAATACACGAAATCATTAGTGCACACAGCAACCGGCAAATACGTTGATTCACCTGTTCTTCTAACAACGACACCGTCTGTTGCAACTCTGGACGCTCTTGCTGGCATTGGTGTGACAAACGTTGTTTTCCCAGAGGGTGCACTTACCTACGCACCGTCAAGCAGCCTGTACTGGGGCGCACCCTTTCATGTGTCAGGCGCTAGCACCCTTAGCGCAATGAGTATCGATGAACCACTCTCCAGGCTCATGATGGATAAAAACATTGAACCGGGCAGGCGTGCAGCAATTGCACTTGGAACTTTGGCGTTTCTTCATTTTGAGGCACCAGGACTATCAGCGTCGAGGAGTGTTGTCGTGGCGACGTCACTTGGTGGAACTGAATCTAAATTTGTTACTAATTTTTTAACAGGACTTGCTCACTTCCCCTTCGCAACGCCAAGTCCGCTCACTCCACTATTTAACGTAAAGAACATTGGTGCAAACGGATCACCAACTACTCGCAGTCTGATGATCACTCCCGGCGCCCCTTGGAGTGCACACAACGTTTCCTCGCTCAGCAAGCTCATTGACGAAGTGACTTCTTTTAACCAGGGAGTGGGTTCTACGGTTCTAAGCAATCAGCTGAGTACTGACGTTGCGGTGGCAGAAATTTCTGGGAGGGCTTCAGAGCGTCAAAATGTAATTGACGCCGCCCAGAGTGCGCTCAATGCTGAGCTAAGAAAATTCTCCGTGAATCCAAGCACAATCACTTTGGCTGGTACAGGAGCTTCACTTCCAATCACCTTACTAAGTCGTGCAAATTACACAATGACCGCAGTTGTGCATCTTGTGACAAATCGACTCACGTTCCCTAAGGGGGCGAACGTAGTGACGTCACTTGATTCATCTACGAAATCACTTCGTGTACCCGTCACCGATCCTCGTGGAGGAAACCTGACGCTGCAGGTGATTGTTACAACCCCTGACGGACATGTAATTCTTGCGCGTAGTGCCGTGCAGGTTCGAATTGCTGGAACATCTGCCGTTGGTTACGTAATCTCAATTGGCTCACTTGTTGTGCTGGCGCTTTGGTGGATTAGAACAAGCAGGCGTCGTCGAAATGAGCGAGCGCAATGAGCCAAGTTTCTTCTCACAGTTCTCGTGTTTTTTCAATGGCCTCGGGAACACTCGTTTCGCGACTCACTGGCCTATTTCGGGTGCTCGTATTGGCGTGGGTACTTGGATTTACCCCAATAGCTGATGCATTCAACCTAGCGAACACCGTTCCAAACATGTTGTTTGACCTTGTGCTTGGTGGCATCGCGAGCGCGACATTTATCCCGGTTTTTATTGAGCGCCTAAGCGTTGATGGCGAACGTAAAGCTTGGAGGTCGATATCCAGTGTCATTACGGGCGCACTCATTGTTTTATTTATTGCATCAGTAGTGGCGTGGATTTTTGCTCCATGGATTATCGATGGATTTACTGCTCTTAATCATCCACACGGGCTCTCACATATTGCCAACCTCCACCAACAACGTGCACTTGCCACGTCACTTCTTCGGTGGTTTGTTCCTCAAATATTCTTTTACGGAATAATTGGTATTGCCACTGCGCTACTAAACATTAGAAATAAGTTTGCACCGGGTTCATGGGTGCCGGTAATAAACAACATTGTTTGTATCGCTGTCTTGGTGTGGTTTCATCTTGTAGACCCAACACCAACACTTGCAAATTTGAGTGGCTCAGGGCATCTTTTGTGGTTAGGTCTTGGAACAACATTTGGTGTCGTCTTGCAATTTTTATTTTTGTTGCCGTCGCTTGCGCGTAGTGATCTTGCCAGAGTTACGTTCAACTTCAATTTTCGAGATCCCGCTGTAAAAACCATTGGACGCCTTGGTAGTTGGACGTTGTTGGTTGTTGTTGCGAATCAACTATCGCTCTACGTAGTGCTCGCCTTTGCATTCGCCATTGGTGGTGGTGGCCCCGTGAGCGCTTACACCTACGGTTGGTCATTTATGCAGATGCCCTACGCGGTAATTGTTGTCTCGGTGCTCTCTGCGCTCACTCCACAACTTTCAAAACTCGCAACTGATAAAGACTTCGCCGGGCTCAGCGAACGACTCAGGTTCGGTCTTCGCCAGTCACTCGTCATTATTGTTCCTTGCACAGTTGGTTTGGTGATCTTGTCACAACCACTCGTTGGAGTGTTGTTAAACCACGACCACGCAGAGCACCGACTTCTTGCTGGATCTGTTCTGGCAGTTCTGGGAGCTGGGCTACCTGGATTCACCATATTCCAACTCTGTATTCGCGGCCTACAAGCAATGCAGCGCGCACGAGATGTTTTTTATCTGTACGTATTACAAAATGGCTTAACCGTAATTCTCGCAATTTTTATTGGTCGTCATTCAATGGTGGGTCTATGTGCCAGTGTGACACTTTCCTACAGTGCAGTTGCTCTGGTCGCACTTGCGAACCTAACAAGACATCAAGTCAGCATCAGCGCAACACTCTGGTCTAAGCATGTACTTCGAAGCATTGTCGCGTCAGCGCTGAGTGGTCTCGTGATCGCAGTTGCCTATTCTTCTTCGACCTCTTCGAGCGGGATTGGTCTTCTGACACGCTTTGGGGCAAGTGCGCTGCTTGGAATATTGACCTATTTAACCTTTATTGTTATGTGGCAACGCAAAATAGTGCGGAACAGCAAAAAAGGTGCAAGGCTAAACAAGTTCTAAAGGAGCATCATGGCAAACATTCGAATAGTTACTGACAGCGCATGTGATTTACCTCAAGACGTTGTTGAGAGACTCAATATTGATGTTGTTTCACTCAGCATTCGATTCGGTGATGATGAATTCACTGACCGCGTTGATCTAACTCCAGATGAATTTTGGGCCAAGTGCAAAGCATCAAAGACGCTTCCTGAAACCGCTGCTCCATCACCTGGTTCGTTCCAGCTTGCTTACGAGCGCGCACTCAGCAGTGGCTGTGATGGTGTTCTTGTGATTGCACTCTCTGAAGCACTCAGTGCAACTCACCAATCAGCCATACTCGCAAGAGATGCTGTCGCTGGAAAGATTCCTGTTCGTGTTGTTGACTCGAAAGCAGTTTCAATGGCGCAAGGACTCCTCGCTGTTGAAATTGCAGAGCTCGCAAAAACTGGTGCCTCGCTCGATGATCTCGAGAAGAAAGCATTAGAGCTAACGCACAAGGTTGGCGTGGTTGCAATGCTCGACACACTCGAACATCTTCAAAAGGGTGGCCGTGTCGGTGGTGCCAAGGCCCTCATGGGACAAGTCCTTTCGATTAAGCCATTGTTAGAGCTCAAAGATGGAATCGTTTCTGAGGCTGGTCGTCAAAGAACGAGGGCCAAGGCCCTTGCTGCAATTGCTGATGTTGCTCGCAGCAACGCTCCCCTGCGTCGCTTGGCGCTTGTGCACGGTGCATCAGAAGAAGTTGAAGCACTTAAAAAACTCGTTAGTGACATACAAAGCGAATTTCCATTGCTGGTAACTGACATTGGTCCAGTAGTTGGAACACACGGTGGGCCGGGGATAATCGGTCTTTGCTGGGTGCAGGCCTAGAGCCCGCTCTCTCCAACTAAGTTCTTAGTGTGAGTGAAGAAAAAAGCGAGCACGAACCTGACGTAGTCGATAAGGCTTTCGAAGCCTTTGACCACGTGCTTGATGTCGTGCACGACCGCATACTTCGCCCAATACTGGTTGCTGGCCGCACGATTGCTTTCGGATTCATTCTTTTGCTCATTGCTGCGGTGCTACTTACAGTTCTTGTTATTGGAATCATTCGACTTCTAAACGTGTACATTTTTGATGGACACGAATGGCTTAGCTGTTTGATTGTCGGAGGAATTCTTGTCATCACTGGTTTAATTATTTGGCGACGCCGTCGCCCCGCAAATCTAAGGAAGTAAATGTCAGAACACACATCTGTTCTCATCATTGGTTCTGGTCCCGCCGGACTCACTGCAGCTATCTACTCAGCGCGCGCGCAGTTGAACCCGATTGTTATTGAAGGTGAGCCATCATCAACCACCGACCAGCCTGGAGGGCAGTTGATGTTGACCACCGACATTGAAAACTTCCCTGGTTTCCCTGAAGCAATCACTGGTCCAGAGCTCATGGCAAACATGCGCGCGCAGGCTGCACGCTTCGGCGCTGACCTTCGTGTTACTAAAGTCCAAAAACTAGATGCGACGTCACGACCATTTAAGGCCTGGCTCACCGACGACGTTGAGCCAAGTATTACTGCCGACACCGTAATTCTCGCCACTGGTGCACGCTCGTTGATGATGGGCGTCCCCGGTGAAGAGCGACTACTCAGTCACGGACTTTCAACGTGTGCCACGTGTGATGGTTTCTTCTTTAGAGGACAAGACATTGCCGTTATTGGTGGTGGCGACTCGGCAATCGAAGAAGCAACATTCCTCACTCGCTTCGCATCAAGCGTGACTTTGGTTCACCGACGCGACAGTCTTCGTGCTTCAAAGATCATGCAAGATCGCGCATTTAAGAACGAAAAGATCAAGTTTGCTTGGAATACACAGGTTGTTGAAGTTTTGGGCGACGAGAAGGTTTCTGGCATGAAGGTCAAAGACACCATCAGCGGTGAGGAACGAGTACTTGACGTGACTGGCATCTTTGTGGCCATTGGTCACATTCCAAATACCACGTTGGTAACGGGTCAAGTTGATCTAGAAGAAAATGGCTACGTGCGCACCGGCATTGGATCGTTTACCAACATTGAGGGTCTTTTTGCCGCTGGTGACGTCCAGGACCACGTCTACCGACAAGCAATTACATCTGCAGGATCTGGTTGTATTGCTGCCATTGACGCAGAACGCTGGCTAGAAGCGCAGGGTCACTAGGACTTGCTCGCTAAGGTTGAATCCGCAACGCCTTTGTTTAGGCGTTTATTTTGGAGGCACACATGAGCGCAAACATCACAACACTTACCGACGCAACTTTTGCTGAAGTTATTGGATCATCAGACAAGCCTGTTCTGGTTGACTTCTGGGCGGAGTGGTGCGGCCCTTGCAAAATGATTGCACCAATCCTCGAAGAACTCGCCGTTGAACAATCAGACAAGTTTGTAATTGGCAAGCTTGACGTTGATGTCAATGTTGCAACTGCAACAAAGTTCTCAGTGATGAGTATCCCAACACTTCTTCTGTTCAAGAATGGTGAAGTTGTTGCACGTCTCGTTGGCGCAAAGCCAAAG
>CAIKFN010000070.1 GCA_903826715.1 uncultured Actinomycetes bacterium | reverse complement strand
TGAATCTGACTCTGAGTTACCCCCGAGTCAGGGATGCCTACCTTATCAGCGCGGTCTCTCACCTTGCAAATGCAAGCGATTCCGTCTCTGAGGCAGGACTGACAACACTATCAGGTGCGAACACCCCAAAGTGTCATTTCCTTGCAATTTCAGGGTTTTTTTGAAATTCCAGAAAAGACAGCATTACTTGGGAATTCATATTCCCTGACTGAAGTGCTTAATTCGTTGCTTGAACGTACTCAACGAATGCACTCAACGTTGCGATCAAACGCATCTCTTCGATGTCTCTAGCGCGTGCATTAAGCAATTCGTCGGTGCAAACAAGAAACGCGAGACAACGTGCACGACTAATTGCAACGTTAAGACGATTGCGTGAGAACAAAAACTCTGGACCACGCGGCATGTCTTCTGCAGTTGATGTTGTCATTGTAAAAAATACAACTGGAGCTTCTTGCCCTTGGAACTTATCTACTGTTCCAACCTGCACACCGCGAAGTTGTTCATCACGACTGAACATTGTCTTAATCAAATTCACTTGATCGTTGTATGGAGCCACCACCATGAAGTCGCGTGGCTCTAACTTCCACTGCTCCCCCTTTTGATTCGTCCACTTCGTTCCAAGCATGGACCTGATCTGTGCAGCAACAACGTCTGCTTCAACTTGTGATTCAGTAGAGCAGTCTTCGTGTTCAACGTTGAGCCATCTAAGCCCGGTGCCAACGTCGGTGTTCTGCACTGCACACGACGCATGACTAGTGAGTCGACCTTCGTAAATTTGTCCGGAAATAAATGCACAAACATCAGGGTGCATTCTTCTAGTTACAGAAATGAATACACCGTCGCTCGGTGCAATCGTTGCGTGTCCTTTTAGGACATGCTCGAGCACGCTTGCACCTGATCCATTTGGATGTTCTGCTTGTGACACGTGTGCAAGTTGTAACGGGTCACCTAGAAGGATCAAATTACGCGCAGCGTTCGTTGCAGCAATTGCGTCTGCAAGTGCAAGCTGTCCTGCTTCATCAACTACCAGAACATCAACTGGGTACGCGCGAAGTCCTGGACGCGACCACATCCAGGTTGTTCCTGCAAGCAAGTTGAACTTGCTGCTCTCTAGGTCTTCGCCTTTGGGGTTGTACTTAACTCCCGATAGTGCGCCTTCTTTTGGCTTTGCTCCTTGACGAAGAAATTGCACCAAGTGAAGCTCATCGTTTTCTTTAAAGAGTTCGTACGTGGCGTTCATCAAGTTGTCAATCGCTGCGTGACTCATTGCAGTGATACCAACGCGCTTTCCCGCTTTGATGAGTGAGTAAATAATGTGTGAACCGCTGTAGGTCTTTCCAGTTCCTGGTGGGCCCTGAATAGCGACGTAGCTCTCATCAAGTTCAACGGCCCAGCGCTGCATCTCATCGAGGTCTTCGCTGAAGAGACCGTTCTTTGGTCCATTGCCACTGGTGAACTTTGGCGGAGCCCCTGCAAGAAGCGCCATAGAAACTGGGTTCGGTGGATTGACAACTGTGCCATCAAGAATTTGTTCTGCGAGGTGAAACAACACGCCCGGCTTATCTCGAGGCGATACGTAATCATCAATGGTGAGTACTGAAGGAACTGACCCTGAAGCATCATGAGGTTCTGGCCACGTCATAGTGAGGGTACGGTTTTCAAGATCGAATTCCTTGATGTAGCCGTAGCCGTGTTCCACACCCACACCCGTAAAGAGAACGTTTACTTGCTTGGTAAACGCTGGGCTTAGAGACTGTCCACTCCACGTGAAGATTGCCTGCTTAATCTCAGATCCTGTGCGGTTGTGTGTTGATTCAATGGGTGAAATGAGTGAGAGGTTCGCAATGAATTCTGGGTTGTCGTAAAGAGTTCCGAAGTCTGAAGCACACTCAATGAACTTCGGAGTGGTGTACGCACTTCGCTCTCTTCGCCAGTAATTTAGGAGGTCTGCGAGCAGTGCTTCTGGTGAATCTTCTCCGAAATTCTTGAGGCGTTCTACAAGCTCATCGGTGTCAAGTTCGTACTCTTGCACATCCATAACGGGTTCACGCCACTCAAGCTCAATGGGGCGCTGGCCAATGAGCCAGTCGCGCAGTGCCTTCGTTGCTTGCACGTCGTCATCGTTGTATCCAGCAATGCTGTCGAGGATTTTGGCGTCACCCGTCTTCATCCACTCTTCGTATTCAACAACGGCACCCGCTCCACCTTCAATGTCACCGTGACGAGTGAAGCCAGAAAGCTTCTCTAGGTGTTTAAGGCCGTAGGACTCTGTTCCAACTGCGAGTGCATTGCGAGCAACGTTATAAAGGTCGACAAAGAGCCCACCTTCAATGAGGTGCGCAAAGAGTACTTCTGATTCGGTGCCAGCAGTGAGACGCTCGAGTGATGAACGTTCAGTGTGGTTGTAGTGATACACGTGATAATTCGGATACTGCTCTCGACGTTGTGAGAAAAACTCCACAAGATCTT
>CAIKFN010000069.1 GCA_903826715.1 uncultured Actinomycetes bacterium | reverse complement strand
TCCACCTGCGAGTGCTGATCCATTAACGGCAGCGATAAGTGGCTTAGGGAACTTGCGGTTAGTAATGCCACCAAATCCTTTGTCGGTGCTCGGGAACTCACCAGTTGCGAATGCCTTTAGGTCCATGCCCGCAGAGAATGCCTTGTCACCAGCTCCAGTGATAACAACAACCCATACGTCATTGTCGGTTTCGCACTCGTCGAGTGCGGTCGAAAGTGCAATTGCTGCTGCACGGTTCATTGCGTTACGTGCTTCAGGTCGGTTGATTGTTAGTAGTTCAACGTGACCGCGTCGTTCGCGAAGTACTTCATCTGCCATGGGGACTCCTTTTACATAGCCCAGGTGGGCGCTGGGTGAAACGATAGTTGAGTACAGACAACGGTGGCGTGCGAAACTATGAATAATGAGCAATCGCCCACGAATACTGGCCACCCTTGATGGCTACAGCGTCGAAGGTGGGTTCGACCGACCTTACGAGCCAGCAACGTGTTATTCACCAACAATTGCACTCGGGCGTCACGCTGGGCCTGGTGACGCTGACGGATTGTGGCACGACTACGAAAAAGTTCTCGACCTAGTTCCGGGTCTCGGTATTGATGGAGTTCGCATTACTACTGAATGGGCACGCATTGAACCTCGCAGGAACGAAGTCTCTAGCGAAGCACTTGATCGCTACAAAGCGGTGTGTGCGTACGCCAAGTCACTTGGTCTTCACGTCAGCGTCGCACTCGTTGACGGGGTGTGGCCAGCGTGGGCGGGGATGGAAGCATGGCTGCTTCCATGGGTCGCTCCCTACTGCATAGAAAATGCGCTGCGAGTTGTTAGCCACCTCGGCGACAACATTGATGGCGTTGTTTGCTTTAGTGAGCCAGAAGCAATCGTGACTAGAGGATTCATAGAAGCTTCGTCACCACCGTGGCGCAGCGGCGCATCAAAAAATGCAGCACTCGCCATTGAACAGATTGATGACATCACCGCCGCAATTTCTGAGAGCTCAGTCGCTGCAAAAAAAATAGTCAGCGCAAGTTGCTTGGTTGAACTTGAACAAGTGCAGTCAGTTCTTTCGAGTGATGTTACGTATCAAGAGATCTATGTCCGTTCACTAGTTAGAGGTCGCGGCCCGACTGCATCGAGGCAAGGACTGTTATCGAAGCACAATGGAGCGTGGGGTGTGAGCGCGTCGAAAGAACTTCTAGAATCCTTCAGCTGATTCGCGACGCTTCTTTAATAAGTGAGCAGTTATAAACGCTGCAACGACCAGAATCAGAACAATGATGCCAATCCAACTTGCCTGCTTCTCAATTTTTGTGAGTGCGTTTCCGGCGTAGTACCCGAGCAGCGTGAAACCAATTCCCCAGACCAGACCACCGAGTGCGTTCGCAATCAGAAAACGCTGGTAGTGCATCTTGCTCATTCCAGCAAGCCCCGGCATGACGGCACGAAGGAACGCGGTGAAGCGACCGAGAAAGACGTATGTTGGTCCGCGACGTTGCAACGTTTCGAGTGCACGCTCAAGCGATGCACGCTTGCTTCTAATAAGCGGCAGTGTGAACATCTTGTGCCCAAATCTGCTGCCGATTGCGTAGCCAACTGAGTCACCAACAATTGCTGCAATCACGACAAGCACACACAGCATCACAATATTGACGCGGCCTTGGCTCGCCACGAATCCCGCAACGATTACTGACGTCTCGCCAGGGATAACAAAGCCAACAAAGAGTGCGGCTTCTCCAAAGACGAGGAATGCAACAAGTACATAGACAAGTCCTGGAGCTAGATGCTGAATCTTGTCAAGAACGAAGGAAATGATGCTGGCATTGATCATTCATCTATTCTGCCTTATAAAAATTGCATAAAGGTTGAGGTTGTTTAAGGAAATTGACAGATTCTCTGTGCCAAAATGGCACCATGTCTAAATCAGCGCCACGTCACGCCACAAAGAGTTCACCTTTTAATGCTCCTGCAAACGCCAGGCTTCTTTCCGAGTGGGCACTACTACCACTTCGTGTGTTCCTTGGAGCCACGTTCCTCTACGCCGGATTCCAGAAACTAGCGAATCCAAACTTCTTCATCAACGCAAGCCCTATTTCAATTCACTCACAACTAACTGGTGCTGCACGCTTTAGCCCTATTCACGCACTGCTTAGTCACATGGTTGGACTGGCCAATCCAATTGGATTGACCATTGCGTATGCAGAGCTCGCCGTTGGTCTTGGAATTCTGATTGGCTTGTTCAGCCGTATCGCTGCGATTGGAGGAGCGCTGCTTTCGTTCAGCTTGTTCCTCGCGGTGAGCTTTCACACATCGCCGTACTTCACTAATGCAGACATTGTGTTCTTCTTTGCGTGGCTTCCATTTATCTTCGCCGGAAGTCCACCACAGCTTTCTGTTGACGCGTGGCTAGCAACGTTTGCAAAAAAAGGAATAAAAATTGGGCCAAGTGGGGTTGCAACCCCAGTTCAGATTGATGCACTCTCTCGTCGAAAGATGATGGTGAGCAGCGCCGCCGCAGCAACTGCTGCACTTGGAACACTGATTGCTGGTGGCACGGTTGCTGCGACTGGAAAACTGATTGGTAACGCCAAGTCTCCAACTACAAATGGCTTTGGAAGTACAACAACTACAACAGGTGCGAGTACGACTCCAACAACGCTAACGCCCACCACCACTACAACTGTTGGATCGAAGTATTCAGGCACCAAGCTCGGTGCAGCGTCACAAGTCGCTGTTGGAAAGCCCGCAACATTCACGGTCCCAAGCACTGGTGACCCCGCAATTGTCTTTAACCAAGGTGGCGGAAAGTTTGTTGCGTATGACACCGTCTGCCCACACGCTGGTTGCACGGTTGGTTACTACTCAGGTAACACCATGCAGTGTCCATGCCACGGATCACAATTCACCATTAGTGGTGGCAATGTCCTCAATGGTCCAGCACCTCACGGCCTTTCGAAACTTAACGTAGTTCTAGAGGCTGACGGCAACCTGTATCTCCAGTAGCGAAGTTCGGGGTTTTGCCCTATTGTCATGCCCATGAATACTTCAGAACTCTCCACAAGCACCGACTCACCAATTCAGAGCGCAGGGGCTGCTTTTTACTTTGCACCAACTACAGCTGCCTACGCAGAAACGATTGGTGTTAACGCGTTCAACTTCTACGGCCTCGGTCGTGGTGGCGTACTTGGCAATGTTGACTCCAAGAAGGTGTACGAGGAGTTTTACTTCTTTAGCCAAGGATCAATTGATTTTCTCTACGGCTCTGGTCTCGACAAAGCAGAAGCAGCAGCAACTGCAAAGCACTACGTTCAGGCGGCCTACGCGTTTGCTGACGCCACCTTTGGTGCAATTGCTACAGATGTTCTCGCAAAGTTCGCGAGTGCGGCACAAAAGGTAAACAAGAATGTTGCTGCAGGTCAGTATTCAATTTATGACGGTTACATGCAGTACGAAACACCAAGCAACCCAGTGCACGCTGCGTACTTAGGCGTAATTCAGATGCGTGAACTTCGCGGTGGTGTTCACACCGTAGAAGTGAAGAACGCTGGACTTAGTCCAATTGATGCGTGCTACATCCAAGACGCAGGCGTATTCAAACTTCACGGCTACACCGATGAAGACATCCCAGTAGTAACTGACGAGCTCAAGGCATTGAAGAAGAAGGCTGACGAAAATACTCAAGCCAAGTTCGCTTCATACCTAGAAGTTCTTAGTGATGAAGAAAAGCAAAATTTCCTTGATGGCGCAAACGCAATGTTTGCAGCGCTCTCAAATCCACAAGCGATTTAGTTGTAGTCAAGTCCTTCTATTTCTAGAAGGAAACGCTTAACTTTTTCACCACCAGAGCCGTATCCACCTATGTGGTTACTCGCTACAACTCGGTGACAGGGAACTATCACTGGCCAAGGATTCGCGTTATTGGCGTTGCCAACCGCGCGCATAGCGCGTGGCCGTTTGACTGCTCGTGCGACGTCACCGTAGGTCCAGACTTGTCCGTAGGGGATAGTGCACAGTGCGTCCCATACGTCTTGTTGAAATGAGGTCACGTCGTAGTCCTCGAGCGCAACAGAGAACTTCTTTCTAGTGCCTGAAAAGTACTCACTCATTTGTTGAACACAAGTAGCCACGGCCTTAGGGGTTCTGCCACTCGACGTTGACTTTGCATCTTGTAGGTCAATTCGACTCACGAATTCATTGTTGCCTTCAATAACCCAGTATCCAACGGGGGTCTTGATGCTTGAGCGAAACATTTCCACGCCACAGTTCTACACGGTGTACCGTCACCTCTATGGAAACTCTCATTGCAAAGAATGGCGACGTAGATC
>CAIKFN010000068.1 GCA_903826715.1 uncultured Actinomycetes bacterium | reverse complement strand
AATGATTGTTTCGCTTCGAAGGTCTAGCGATGATGTTGCTTCGTCCAAGATGAGGACACGTGGGCGTGCAAGGAATGCTCGGGCGAGAGCGAGCAACTGACGTTCTCCCGCAGCGAGAGTTTGTCCGCGCTCATGGACAATTGTGTCAATGCCTTGGGGGAGACGCTCAATGAGGTCGCGTAGTCCCACAACATCAATTGCTTCTTCAATCTCTTCGTCGGTGATGCCACTACGACCAAAGCTCAAGTTGGTCCGAATAGATCCAGCGAAAAGGAATGCTTCTTGTGGCACAACGCCAAGTTGAGAGCGAAGCGAATGTAGTGAAACAGTTTTGATGTCAACGCCGTCAAGTAACACGCGGCCAGAGGTTGGATCATAAAAACGATTAGCTAATTTCGCCATCGTTGATTTTCCAGCACCCGTCGGTCCAACGAATGCAACTGATTCTCCTGGAGCAATTTCTAGATTGATGTTCTCTAGTACTGGTCGTCCTTCGAGGTACCCGAAGCTGACATTTTCGAAAGTCATTCGACCTTCAATGGTTGGTAGATCTGGAGCATTTACTACTTCATCAACGCTCGGAGGCGTTTGTAACAACTCGCGGAGTCGAATAATTGAAGAACGACCTTGCTGCAGTGCGTTGTACTGCTGGACAAGTAGCTGGATAGGGCTAAAAAAACGGTTGAGGTACAAGAAGAACGCAATGAGCGCACCAATGCTTAGTTTGTGATCGAGCACCATGTTCCCACCAATACTGAGCAGAATTCCTTGACCAAGAATTCCAATTATTGATGTTGATGGTCCATAAATTGCGTTAACGCGTCCGGTATACATGTTGGCGTCACGGTACGCCCCAACAACGTGTTGATGATTGAGCATGTTGCGCTTTTGACGATTATTTGCAGTGACCACGCGAATCCCATAAAGCGACTCTGAGAGGTCCGCGAGAACATTGGCGATGCGGTCACGGCTCAGTAGGTATCCCTTTTCGGAAGCTACGTGGAACCAGATGGAAAATACGAACAGCAATGGAACTATCAGAAGGATTGTCCATGTCGCTAGCACCACATTGGTTGTAAAGAGAATGACCGTGATTACGGCCATGGTGAGCCCTTGAAGAGCAAAAGAGCTAATGCCGTCTTGAATTAACTGCTGTAGGTTTTCAATGTCACTCGTCATGCGACTCATCAAAACACCAGCTTTTTCTTCAGTAAAAAAGTCCAGGCTCAGTCGCTGGAAATGTGTAAAGACTCGTACGCGCAACTCGTGCATCACTCGTGCAGCAAGTCGACCAGTCACATTGATCTGAAGTCGTTGCAAGATAGCGCTTCCAACTGCGAGCACGAGGTAGAGAGCGCCACAGACGCTAATGACTGTCAATGAACGGTGACCCTTGGCCATTCCGTTATTGATTGCGTACTCCGTGAGCTTTGGTCCCGCCTGCATGGCAAGGCTTATAACAATGGTGAGGAGCGATCCCCAAAGTACGTACCCAGGAAATGCTTTAACCATTCGGTACAGCGTGAGAGGTAATTTCTCAGACTCACTAGGAAGCTGGCTGAAGGCAATCTGTGATGGTTCGTGCTTTGGTTCAGTGGAGACAATCTTTGTCGCCTCTTCCATAAGTTCACTCGGGATACCACCAAAAGGAAGACCTGTGTTTGAACTGGCTTGGAACATCCCTCCACCACCAGGGCCACCCCAACCGCCTCCGCCGCCACCCCAACCCATTACGAAGCGTCCGATGTGGTTTGGGCGAGAACTTCTGCGTAGAGCGGCGATGTTGCCAGTAGTTGTTCGTGAGTACCTGTTGCGATAACTCGACCTTCGTCAAGCAGAATCACTCGACTCGCGAGCGCAATGGTTGAAATACGGTGAGCAATCACAATTGTTGTGCGCTTGGTGAGCAGTTTTGTGAGTTCAGAGTAGATGCCAGCTTCAACGTGAACGTCAATTGCACTCGTTGCATCATCAAGAATTAAAATTGGTGGATTAACGAGCAATGTACGTGCAATAGAAATACGTTGACGCTGTCCACCTGAAAGGGTGTAACCACGCTCACCAACAACAGTGTCATACCCCTCAGGGAGTTTCACAATGAACTCATGGGCGTTGGCTGCTTTTGCTGCAGCGGTGATGTCCTCAATGGAGGCGTCAGGAAGACCGTACGCAATGTTGTCTCTGATGGAAATTGAAAATAGGAATGGATCATCGAGAACTACACCAACGGTGTCTCGCAACGTTTGCAGTGTGACGTCTCTAACATCATGTCCATCAATTTGCACTGATCCATCGCTGACATCGTAGAAACGCGTAAGTAGTCGAGCCACTGTTGATTT
>CAIKFN010000067.1 GCA_903826715.1 uncultured Actinomycetes bacterium | reverse complement strand
TCGTACTGGGTGGTTGATGAGCTTAAGAGGCTTACCGAGACCGGTGCCCTCTCCTGCTGGAAGTGGAAGCTTGTAGTACTTACCGTCGTAAACGAGTTTTTCACGGCGCCACATCATGCGACAGATGTCAATAATTTCGCGGGTGCGACCAAGTGGAGCGGTGTATGGCACACCGTGGAATCCTTCAATCACCTGTGGACCAGAGGCGCCAATACCTAAGTGAAAACGTCCGCCCGAAACAAAGTCAAGGCCAGCAGCGGTCATTCCAAGTAGTGAAGGTGTTCGTGAGTAGATAGGCAGAATTTCTGCTCCAATTTCTACTGTCTTAGTTACTGCAGCGAGGTATCCCATCTGCGAAACACTGTCGAAACTGTATGCCTCGGCGAACCAAATAATGTCGAGACCTGCACTTTCCATATCGACAACATCTTTTTCGATCTCTTTGATATTGCCCGAGTATGTGAGCATTGTTCCGATTTTCATGGCTACCTCCTGAGTTACTGATTAGTAGCAAACAGTAACCGCATCATCACCTTGCCGCCAACAACTTGTAACTTTTCAGGCGTACATTGGAGATAGGGGCATTTGCCTCACCAAATGAAAGCTGGTGACATTGTGGTCACACGCGACACCAATGGGTTTAACCCCTGGACGCATGTATGCGGACTTATTGAAAAGGCTGGAAAAACTCTCGGTCTAGACGATGGAATGATTCGTCGAATAATTACCCCAGAACGAATTCTTGAAGTTGCGGTTCCAGTTCGTATGGACAGCGGTGAAATAAACATGTACACCGGTTGGCGAATTCAACACGACACCTCTAGGGGGCCAGGGAAAGGTGGCATTAGATTTCATCCAAGCGTTAGTACTGATGAAATCACGGCGCTGAGTGCCGACATGTCAATTAAGTGTGCGGTTGTACATATTCCTTACGGCGGAGCAAAGGGTGGCGTAAAAGTCGACCCAACGGTTCTTTCTCGAGGAGAACTCGAGCGTCTTACTCGTCGCTACGCATTTGCGATTGCTCCAATTATTGGACCAGACCGCGACATTCCTGCACCCGACATAAACACCGACACGCAGGTGATGAGTTGGATCATGGACACCGTCTCAATGCTGGCGGGATACAACACTCCAGGAGTTGTTACAGGTAAGCCCCTCGAAATTGGTGGGACACTCGGACACGCTGGCGCTACGTCACTTGGGGTAACTATTTGTACGATGGCGGTTCTTGAAAAGCTTGGTCGCGCTGTTGAAGGTCAGCGCGTCATTGTTCAGGGTTACGGAAAAGTAGGCGGCCCTCTCGTCAAGCTTCTTAGCGAGCGTGGGATGAAGGTCGTGGGTCTCGCAGACGTCCATGGAGCAATACACGTTCCTGGCGGCATTGATGCTGCGCAGATGAAGGAATACTTCATTAAAAATGGAACAATCCTCGGATTCCCTGGAAGCACAACAGTCGCCAACGATCAGTTCTTCACTATCAAATCAGATATTGCAATTCCTGCAGCTTTAGGTGGGGTAATTACTGCTGACGTTGCGCAGTCAATGTCTGCGTCGATCGTCGTTGAAGCGGCTAACGGTCCAACCACTGGTGAAGCGAACGAAATATTTCGCAATCGTGGAATAACAGTCGTGCCAGACGTGCTCGCAAATGCTGGTGGCGTTGTTGCTTCTTATTTTGAATGGGCGCAAGATCTTCAGGGCTTCATGTGGGAACCTGAGCTCTTCACATCACGACTCGAAAAGACAATGGCTGACGCTTTTGCATACGTGTGGAAACGCCACATAGAGCTTGATGTATCACTTCGTGATGGCGCTATTGCTGTTGGTGTTGAACGTATTGCTGAAGCGACCCAACTTCGAGGACTTTTTCCATAAGGTCTTTTATTGCAAGGATTGGATTGGACGCTCACGTAATGCGTTTTTGTCAACTTTTCCAATTGGCAAGAAAGGCAGATCTTTTTCTATTCGAAGGATCTTTGGAATCTTGTAACCAGCGAGATTCGATCGGCACCACTTAAGTAATTCATCCTCGGTTGCAGCCG
>CAIKFN010000066.1 GCA_903826715.1 uncultured Actinomycetes bacterium | reverse complement strand
TTTCAGCAGGAGAGAAGCGCATGCTTACTCGTGCTCGCCAGATCCTGGTGTCCGAGTTGACCTTCGCGCTCAACGTCGACACTGAAGCGGCTGAAGAAAAGCTCGCCTCAGTTCTGCCGTAACCATGAGCGTCGCCTGCGTAGTTGTTGCGGGCGGAGCAGGTTCACGCTTTGGCGGACTAAAGCAATTCGCACAACTTGGTGGTGACACCGTAACTGGACACTCCATTCGTGCCGCACGTTCTGTTGCGTCACTCGTAGTGCTCGTCGCACCTCAGGGTCACACCGATGACAAGCAGGGTGCAGACATTGTTGTCGCGGGTGGAGCTACTCGCGCCGATTCAGTTCGTGCAGGACTTAGTGCATGTGGTGACGCAGAAATCATTGTTGTTCACGATGCCGCACGACCCCTCGCATCCCCGGCACTATTTGCTGCAGTTGTTGGTGCAATTCGTGACGGTGCAGAAGCCTGCATCCCAGGTCTCGGAATCACTGACACCGTTAAGCGCATTGCTCAAAGCAGCGGTGAAGTCATTGTTAGCGAGACCATTGCTCGTGATGAACTCGTAACGGTACAGACCCCTCAAGCATTCCGTGGCGAAACACTGAAGCGTGCGCACGCATCAAAGAGTGACGCAACTGATGATGCCGGTCTCGTTGAAGCACTCGGAACTCGTGTAGTTGTAGTTCTTGGTGAGCCATCAAATATAAAGATCACTCACCCCGAGGACATTGAGCATGCCGAACGAATTTCTGGGGGTGTTGTATGAGAATCGGACAGGGGATTGATGTTCACAGTTTTAGTAGTGACCCAGATCGCGTGCTGCTCATTGGCCTCGTAGAGATTCCAGGAACTCCAGGGCTCGCTGGTCACTCTGATGCAGACGTTGCAACTCACGCACTCTGTGACGCACTTCTTGGTGCCGCAAACCTCGGTGACTTAGGTCGTCATTTCCCAGATACCGATGCTTCAATCGCTGGTGTGTCGTCAAAGAGTCTGCTCGAACAAACGCTGAAACTTGTCAGTGACGCTGGGTATCGCTGCACTTCTGGCGACATAACAATCATTGCGCAGCGCCCGAAGCTTGCTTCGTTCATGCCTTCAATGTCAGAAGCACTGAGCAAGGTTGTTGGAACAATTATTTCGGTGAAGGCCACCACTACAGAAGGACTTGGTGCGATTGGTCGCGCTGAGGGCATTGCTGCATCCGCAGTTGTTCTTATAGAGGAGAAGTAATGGCTCGTCCAGCACCACGCCGTCCGGCCCCGAAGGGCCGCCCACCTCGTGGTGGTGGTCCTCGCAACACCAGTGCCGCTCCGAACACTGGAACGCGTCGCAACCCAACGCGTGAGAAGGAAGGGCTTGGTGGAGAACAAGTAGAAGGTCGCCAAGCTGTACTTGAGCTTCTTAAAGCTCGCAGGCGCACCATTCAAAAGATTTATGTCGCTGACCAACAAGACTCCGCAGAGATCCTTGACGAAATTGAGCGCGAAGCACAGCGTCAACGTGTTCCAATTCAGATCATTGCCATGGCACGACTGGACCGCGAAGCTCGCACTGAAGGCCACCAGGGAGTTGTTGCCTTTTGTAATCGTCTGGACTCAGTGAGTCTCGACGTGCTTCTTGAGCACAAGCACCCATTTCTTCTCGTGTGTGATGGTGTTACTGATCCTCGCAACCTAGGGGCAATGCTTCGAAGTGCTGACGGTGCTGGCGTTACGGGAGTAGTTGTTCCGCGACATCGTGCGGCACGAATCTCTCCTTCAGTCACCAAGACCGCAGCAGGCGCGATTGAGTACTTAACGTTCGCCGATGTTGGAGGCATTCCTGCTGCAATTGATCAAATGAATAAAGCTGGAGTCCTCACTGTTGGACTCGCAGGAGAATCGAAAGACTCCATTTATGACCTTGACCTCGGGAGCATTCCTGTGGCGATTGTTGTAGGGGGAGAAGAAAAGGGTCTCGCGGCACTGACTAGAAAGCGTTGTCAAGCAGTTGTCTCAATCCCACAGCTTGGAAAAATAAGTTCTCTAAACGCCAGCGTTGCACTATCTGTTGCAGCGTTTGAAGTAGCGCGTCAACGCTCACTTAATAAGTAATTACTGCATACAAATGTAGTTTCCTCACAATGATTTTCTCGACCGTTGGGTTACGTTCAACTTATTGATTCAAGTTGAAACCTACAGAATGGAAATCAGATGAAGAACTCGCTCAAGGTTGTAACAATATTTGTATTCG
>CAIKFN010000065.1 GCA_903826715.1 uncultured Actinomycetes bacterium | reverse complement strand
TTGAATTAGCCCTTGGTGGGCCAGGAGGGATTTGAACCCCCGTAGGCAAAGCCGTCTGGTTTACAGCCAGATCCCATTGGCCACTCGGGCACTGACCCGTCGAGAATCCTACTTCGCATTGCGCCCTCACTTCCAACCGGCTTTCACCATCTACCATTTAGCCATGCCTAGTTTTGACATTGTCTCTGAAATTGACCTGCAAGAAGTACGAAATGCAGTGGATCAAGCAAACCGTGAAGCCGCGACACGTTTCGACTTCAAGAACACGAACCCAGTGATTGAGTTCAGCGAAAAGGAACTCAAGCTCGCTTGTTCCACTGAAGACCGACTGCGTGCGCTCTATCAGTTGCTCGAAGAAAAGCTTGTGAAGCGTCAGGTCTCACTCAAGACACTTGACCCTCAAAAAATTGAAGAAGCGAGTCAGGGCGCTGCTCGCCAACGCGTTGTTCTAAAAGCAGGCATCTCGCAAGAGATTGGTAAGAAGATAAACAAGATGGTGAAAGAATTTGGAATTAAGAATTTGAGTTCTTCAATTCAAGGTGACCAAGTGCGTGTTACTGGCAAGCAACGAGACGATCTACAAATAGCAATGGCTAAATTCAAGGAAGCGGACATGGAAGTGCCGCTTCAGTTCACTAACTTTCGCGACTAGAGATTTGTAACTTTTCCTCATCGCTGAGGTGAGCATCAATGTCACGAAGTTTGTTTGTGTGAAAGATTTTGTTAAATAGCAAAACTTTAAGTACCCAAAAGACTCCGAAGCTAAGCAGGTTGACACCCGCAATGAGGAACGTGTTCACTATGTGATGCCAGTGATGCGTGTGGACAAGATGCTTCACAAATGAAGCACCAATCATTGAAAATGAAATTCCCATTCCTGAGATTGAGAGATACGGAAGAACTTCTTTACGAATATGACTTTTACCTTTTTTGCCCCAGGCCCATGAGCGACTTAGGTAGTAACCAGGAATGACAGCAATCAAGTTCCCAAACAGTGTGGCGCCGAGCACCCCATGAATGATGTGGAATCCGTACGTAATAACAATTCCCAAGAATGAAACAGAAGTAGTAACGACCGAACTGAGTCCAAATCGAATCAGTTTCTTTCCATCGTGCGTTTTCGACCACGCGAGAACTTCACGAAAATTCTTAGGCATGCAGACGACTCTACTTCGCAATGGCTCAAGCCGACCCTAAGTACCGGTATTTCTTGCTGCAAACTAAGGCCTAGCTCTGAAGTGTCAGAATAGAAGAATGTCTGAATCTTTAGAGTTTCTTGTGAACCTGCTTGACCTTGAAGATATTGAGGTAAATATCTTTCGCGGCGTGCATCCAAAAGAAGAGCGACAACGCACATTCGGTGGACAAGTTGCAGCACAGGCCCTTATGGCTGCGGGTCGCACGGTAGAAAATATTAAAGTTCACTCACTACACTCGTACTTTCTTCGCTCGGGGGATCCAACAACTCCCATCCTTTACGAAGTTGACCGAATCCGTGATGGAAAAAGTTTTGCCACTCGTCGAGTTGTTGCGATCCAACACGGTAAAGCGATCTACAACATGCAGGCAAGTTTCCACAATGAGGAAGTGAGCCTTGAACACCAGATCCCAATGCCTGATGCACCAGCTCCAGAATCGATTCTTCCGCTTTTCGAACGTGTAAAGAATGAAAATGGTGCGATTGACGAATGGTTTAAGCGAGAGCACCCAATTGATCAGCGCTTCGTTGGCGAACTGCCCTGGCACGCGAACAGAAGCAAAGAGCCAATGAAGCAGATTTGGATTAAGGCTGATGGGAATTTGCCTGACGATCCGTTGCTGCACGCATGTGTAGTCACCTACGCAAGTGACATGAGTTTGTTCGACACAATTCTTGCACCGCACTCAATTCGCTGGGACACTGGTGGATTTATGGGCGCAAGCCTCGATCACTGCATGTGGTTTCACCGTGATGTGCGCGCAGACCAGTGGCTTCT
The DNA here is from genome assembly GCA_903826715.1 of uncultured Actinomycetes bacterium. Classification (GTDB taxonomy): domain Bacteria; phylum Actinomycetota; class Acidimicrobiia; order Acidimicrobiales; family RAAP-2; genus RAAP-2. Next base: position 19,680 of record CAIKFN010000065.1, on the reverse strand, counting down.
TTACGACACAGACTCACCAATCGCACATGGTGCGCGAGGTCTCGCGCGAGGGTTCCTCTTTAATCAAGCAGGAGAGTTGTGTGTGTCAATGGTTCAAGAAGGACTTACAAGAGTCATTGAACCAAAACTCATCAAGTAGTTCTACTTACGGTCCTTCATAGGAATGTAATTTCGAACTTCTTCACCAATGTAGAGCTGACGTGGTCGAGAGATCTTTACATCCTGGTCAAGCAACTCCTGGTAGTGAGCAAGCCAACCTGATGTACGAGGGATTGCAAACAATACCGTGAACATTTCAATAGGGAAACCCATTGCCTGGTAAATGATTCCAGAGTAAAAGTCAACATTCGGATAGAGACGACGTGAAATGAAGTAGTCATCCTTCAGCGCAATTTCTTCGAGTTTGAGTGCAATGTCTAGTAATGGATTCTTGCCCGTTACCTTGAACACGTCGTCTGCGGTCTTCTTAATGATTGTTGCGCGTGGGTCAAAGTTTTTGTAGACACGGTGACCAAACCCTTGGAGCACGGCCTTACCTTGCTTCACGGTTTCAATGTACGCAGGAATGTTTTCAATGCTGCCAATTTGATTCAGCATCTTCAGCACGGCTTCGTTAGCTCCACCGTGGCGCGGTCCATACAACGTTGCTGTTGCCGCAGCAGTTGAAACGTACGGGTCAGCATGCGCAGAGCCTGCAACACGCATTGCTGTCGTTCCAGCATTTTGTTCGTGGTCTGCGTGCAAGATAAATAAAACATCAAGTGCTTTTGCAAGTACTGGATCTGGTTCAAAACGTGGTTCAGCAATCTTCCACATCATTGAAAGGAAGTTTTCGGTATAGCCCAGACTGTTATCTGGATACACGAATGGCATTCCTACAGAGAAACGGTGCGCTGCTGCTGCGAGTGTTGGCATCTTTGCAATAAGGCGCACAACTTGGCGATGCAGAGTCTCTTTTTCATCCAGAATTTTTGAATCCTTGTAGTACGTAGAAAGCGCAGCGACAGCAGAAACAAGCATCCCCATTGGGTGAGCGTCGTAGTTGAATCCTTCCAGGAAGCGCTTACGAACGTTTTCATGAATGTACGTATGGTGGGTGATTTCTTTACTCCAAGCAGCTGATTGCTCTGCGTTTGGCAGATCGCCATGATTAAGAAGATACGCAACCTCTAGGTATGTTGAGTGCTCCGCAAGTTGCTCAATTGGATAGCCACGGTAACGAAGAATTCCCGCTTCTCCATCAAGGTAAGTAATCGAAGACTCTGCTGCAGCAGTAGCCATAAAGGCTGGGTCGTAGACCCAAACACCAGGGGCTGCTTTAACTATCTCTTTCGCAGACACGCCACCATTTTCAATAGGTATTTCTAAAGAGTCGCCAGTCCGGTTATCGGTAACGGTTATCGACTGCTTCACAATGCCTCACTTGATGATTGGGTGCGTGTCCATTGTAGACGGATTTTTGGCCAATATTCCTAAGAATTATTTCCTGAAGGTGACAATGTGACCAAATACGACTTTGTTCTTGTCATGCCTGCGGCACCAGGGGCCCCAGTAACTGCAACGGTTAACGTCGCACGTTGACCTGGCAAGGTATTGAGACCTTTGGCAATGAACCCATACGCACGGTCTGGCCCAATTGTGACGTTCATCGTTCGAACCTGATATTTACCACGTCCGTTTTTCGGCTGATATGTGATTTTCAGAGTCACAGGTTGATCAACATAGCTTGCATTCAAAACTGAAACTCCAACATTGATACGAGTTACAGGTGCAAGTAATAACTGACCTTGCGCTGCTGGCAATGGTGCAGGGTTAACAGAAACAGCAGCTATCGCAATTCCCCTCGTAACCTTGAGTGAAGGCGAACCAGCAAGTGCTGCACCGCTTGAAGCGCTCAGCGAAGCAACGTGATTAGTAAACGCAAAAAGGTGAAATTGCCCTGGCTCTTTAACTAGACCACGACGTTCCAGGTTCCAAGTAGAACTGAGCTCGCTGAGAGATGGTGTCGATCCAACCGGCAATGTGACGGTGATCCCAGGTAATTGCAAGTCTGAACTGACCGAGGAGATTATTGAAGACAAGTCATCGATTCGCGATTCCGTGATCAGAGCGAATTCAGTATTGATGTGATGCGCCAAGACAGGTTTTTTTAATAACTGAACATCCGTTTGCCACTGCTCCAGTTCAAGCGCTAACTGCTCAAGACGCGCGGCGAACACTGGTCTGGTGAGATTTGATCCATGCTCAAGTAGATACGCCAAGCGCGTATCTAAATTGTTTTGTTTCAGAATTAACGAATTCGCAAGCTTCGCGAAACTAGCATTTTCACTACGACGTGGACTAGTTGCCTGGTGCGCAGATGTATTGATGTCATGAGCGAAAAGCAGCACCAACAATGTGGTGAGAACTGCCAGACCAATAAAAATTGACTGGACACGACGTTGAGCACGGGTACGGGCCACGAGTAAAGAACTTACTCACTCAAGGTGAACTCACCAACCAACAGTGAATCGACCGATTATTCGTCATCAAGTTCGTAGTCACCTTCGCCAGTTAGTTCAACATTCTCAAATGCAGCAACCATCTCATCGAGAGCCTTAGTGTCTCCACCAATCCCCTTGGACTGAGCCAAACTTTCGACTTGCTCAACACTTTTACGAAGAGTTCCAAATACTCGGCCAGTAGTTACAGCCTTCAGTTTTTTCTGCATCTTTTCAAATGACTTATATATGTCGCTCAAGTTATTTACATAGTGCGACCACGCTTTGCCAAATGATGTCAACAGACGAAGTACTTCGTTGGCTTCTTGGGCCATGTTGAAGCTTGAGCTTGCTTGACGAACCACACCTAAGAATGCGTACAAAGTAAGTGGTGAGCAAAGCAACACTTTTTTATTGATTGCGTCATCAATAAGACTTGGTCGTTCATTTTGAATAAATCCAAGAATCCCCTCGTTTGGGATGAAAAGCAAAACGTAGTCAATTGCATTCTTGTTTGACTGTTCAACATAGTCACGATCTTCGAGTTCTTTAACGCGTTGCTCAACGTTTTTCAAAAACGATTCTTTGTACATCTTTTGTGAGTTCTCATCATTTGCTTCGAAGTACTTTAAGTAGTTCTCGAGTGGGAACTTCGAGTCAAGATATAAAACACGATCTGGCGGAAGAAAGAAGCTGTAGTCGGGCTTACCGCCACCTTCTAGTTTCTCTTGACGCTCGTAATTAATTCCGCGCTCGAAGCCAGACTGGGTCAAAATGTCTTCGAGCATGCGCTCGCCCCAGTTACCGCGACCTTGCGAGCTCGATAGAACCTTGTTTAGCGCTTGTGTTTGAAACGCCAGTCCATTAACTGCAGAATCGACACTTCCGAAGCGCTCAATGTTCATTTCGCGCAAGTTCTTTAGTTCGCCTTGCAATTCGCTCACTTGTTTATCGATTGCTTCGCGGTACGACTTTAGGGTGTTGTCAATTTCTTCTGCACGTTTTCCCAGTTCGTCTCCACCGGACTTCGCAACCTGAGTTGCGGCGAGATTGATTGACTCGTTGCGGTCCTCTCGAGCTCTTTCAGTGAGATCAATGAGTGCTTCAGCAAACTGATTCTTTACGACACGTTCGATGTCTGCAGCGCTAAGCGCTACACCTGTTGGAACATCTGTTGTGGAAGCTTTCTTGGATGAAGACTTAAGAAGTAGTGCGACCAAGAGGCCAACTGCGAGACCCGCAACACCAAAAATAATTCCGTTCATGACAAACCCCTTTGTTCTATTTGAACACCATAGGTAGCCGGTGTAACACCTTTAACAGAAAAGGTATTTTCCTAGGAAAGAATGCTGATGAGTTCTTCAGCAATTTGCACTGTATTAAGTGCTGCGCCCTTACGTAGGTTGTCATTGCTGACAAAGAACGAAAGGCCATTCTTCACAGTTTCTGCTGGACGGATACGGCCAACGAAGCTTGGGTCCTTACCCGCAGCCAGACGTGGTGTCGGCATTTCGTGAAGGACAACACCTGGTGCATTAGAAAGAATCTCTGTTGCCTCTTGAGGTGAAATTGGTCGATCAAAACTTGCGGTGATCGACAGTGAGTGACCGGTGAATACCGGAACACGTACGCAGGTCGCCGCAACAAGCAGCCCAGGTATTTCAAGGATTTTACGACTCTCGTCACGAAGCTTCTTTTCCTCAACAGTTTCGAGTCGCTCATCATCAACCATGTCACCCGCCATCGGAATCACGTTGTGCGCAATGGTGTTAGGGAACTTAACTCCAGGAGTCATTTCAATTCCTGCGCCATCGAACGTCAAGACACGAATGTCACGCTGCACAGACGCTTCAACTTGACCAGCAAGTTCATCAACACCGTCTCGTCCAGCGCCACTAACTGCTTGGTATGTAGAAACGGTTAGCGATGTAAGTCCTGCAGCTAAGTGCAGCGGCTTAAGTACTGGCATTGCCGCCATGGTTGTGCAGTTCGGGTTAGCAACAATTCCCTTAGGGATGTTGTGAAGAGCGTGTGCGTTAACTTCAGAAACAACAAGTGGAACGTCGGGGTCGCTTCGCCACGCTGAAGAGTTGTCAACAACAATTGCTCCAGCTGCTGCCATCAAAGGCGAAATGGCGCGAGATGCAGTTGCACCCGAAGATGCAAGAACAATCTGAATGCCTGAGAAGTCCGCTGTTGCTGCGTCTTCAACAACAATTTGCTCCCCGTTCCAGTCGAGGAATGTTCCAGCTGAGCGTGATGAACCGAAGTAACGGATCTCATCAACTGGGTAATTACGCTCGCGAAGAATCGCTCGCATGACTGTTCCTACTTGACCTGTGGCTCCAATAATGGCAATTCGCATGGGATGAGTCTAGTTCGCGTCTAGCCCAAACGCAGTGTGAAGGAAACGAACAGCGTCTCCAACCTTGTCTGCGCGAAGAACACAAGAAATTCGAATTGAGCTCGTTGAAATCATTTCAATGTTGATTCCATTATTTGAAAGTGTTTCAAACATCAGAGCCGTAACCCCAGCGCTTGACTTCATACCAGCGCCAACAATGGAAACACGTCCAATGTTGTTGTCCGTGGCCACTGATGCAGCACCAATTACGCTTTTTACTTTTTCGCATACATCAGTTGCGCTCTCAAGGTCAGTGAGAGCAACGGTAAACGAAATGTCGGTCAGCCCGTTGGCGCCGGTGTTCTGGACAATCATGTCAACGTTGATGCCTTCATTGGCGAGTGCACGGAATAACTTCGCAGCGATACCCGGCTTGTCGGGTACACCACCAACCGTGATTTTTGCCTCAGACGTGTCGTCGGTAATTGCGGTAACAACTGCTTCTTCCATAGTGGGGTCCTCCTCCACAATCCAAGTCCCTGGTTCCCAGGTAAAACTTGATCGAACATGTAACGGCACGCCGTGGCGACGTGCAAATTCAACTGAACGCAACATGAGTACTCGGCCGCCAGTCGCTGCCATTTCCATCATTTCATCAAAAGAAATTTTGTCTAGCTGATGCGCCTTGGGAACAACACGAGGGTCGGCGGTATACACACCTGTTACGTCGGTGTAGATTTCGCATACGTCTGCACCGAGTGCAGCCGCGAGCGCAACAGCAGTTACGTCTGATCCTCCGCGACCAAGCGTGGTGATATCGTGATCTGTTGACACACCCTGGAAACCTGCAACAACAGGAACCATTCCAGCATCAATTGCTTCACGAATACGCTCTGGACGCATCTCAAGAATTTTTGCTCTGGTGTGATCGGTGTCAGTAATAATGCCCGCCTGAGAGCCAGTGAATGAGGCCGACTGCACTCCCTGGTCGGCAAGCGCCATAGATACAAGGGCCATTGAGATGCGCTCACCAGCTGTAAGGAGCATGTCGAGTTCACGTGGTGGGCGTGTTGGAGAAACTTGGTCAGCCAATTTGATCAAATCATCGGTAAATTTACCCATTGCTGATACGACAACGACAACTTCATTTCCCGCAGCACGGGTCTTTGCAACATGACTGGCAACAGCACGAATACGTTCAGCATCGCCTACTGACGTTCCACCGTACTTTTGAACCACAAGAGCCATCACGCAATTCTAGTTGAGGGCTTCTACCCCCTTAAAGGCCTAGTAAAGTCGCTTCATGGCTACTACTAAACGTGAACGACAAAAAGCGGCACGCCGCGAAAAAATGGAGCGACTCCAGCGTGAGTCCAAAAGGCGTCAAATGGTTCGTCGATGGATCATCATTGTCATAGTTGCAGTGATTGTTCTAGGTACTGGGTTTGCTCTTTTCTCAGGGGGCACAACGACGACGACAACGACAACGACTCTTGCGACTACAACAACAATGGCGCCAACAACAACAACGAGCAGTAACTCTGCAACCACAACAACAATTGCACCAACCACTTCATCGTTCCCGCAGATTCCTGCTGCAGATCGCTCCGCTGCAGGAAAGACTGGTGTTGCGCCAACTGTGACTGTTCCAACTAGCGCGGCGCCTACCCAGATGGAGTCAAGTGACCTGATTACTGGAACTGGCGCAGTTGCAAAGGCTGGCGACACACTCCAGATGCAGTATGTACTCGCAACATACTCAACTCACAAAGTTGTTCAGTCATCTTGGACTTCACAACCGTTTAGCTTCACTCTTGGTGTTGGACAAGTAATCCAGGGATGGGACTTAGGAATTCCTGGCATGCGCGAAGGTGGACGCCGTGAGCTCATCATCCCTGCATCGCTTGGCTATGGCACAACCCCTCCTTCAGGAATTGGATCAAACGATACGCTCGTATTCATAGTTGACCTCTTGAAGGTCACTCCAGCGGCGAAGGGTTAACCATGAGCGACAATATTCCAAATGCCGACGGATCAAGTGCGCAGCGACAGAAGTTTGACGCTGCTCCACCGACGATCATCGATCCAGCGAAGAATTACACAGCAACAATGGTCACATCAAAAGGAACACTAGAAATTGTTCTTGACGCAGTTGGCGCACCAAACACCGTAAACAGTTTTGTTTACTTGGCGCGTTGGCATTACTACGATGGAATTGTTTTTCACCGCGTGATCCCTGGTTTCGTTCTTCAAGGTGGAGACCCAACTGGCACTGGCGCCGGTGGCCCTGGATACCGATTCAAAGACGAACTCCCAAAAGCAGGCCGTTACGAACTTGGATCACTCGCAATGGCTAATGCAGGGCCTGATACCAATGGATCTCAGTTCTTTGTAATTTCTGGCCCCGACGGGATGCGACTCCCTCCGCTCTACGCACTCTTTGGCAAAGTTGTTAAGGGCCTTGACGTTGTTGCAGCGATTGACGCTATTGGCACAGGCAGCGGACGCCCCCAAGAAGATGTGGTCATTCAGTCAGTAACTATTGCTGAGGTATAAGTCTTAAAACAGAGTGGATGGCCACACCTACTGCCAAGTAACCTTCTGAAATGACATTCACAAAAGTTGGCATTTTAGGTTCAGGCATTATGGGTAGTGGCATCGCTGAAGTTTCTGCTGCAGCTGGCGCCACAGTTCTTCTCAGGAGTCGTTCACAAGAAACAGCCAACAAAATGTTGGCAGGTCTCGAAAAGGCTCTCGCGAAACAAGTTGAAAAAGGTAAGCGCTCACAAGAAGACGCTGACCAGATTCGTGCTCGAGTAAGTGCAACTACCAATCTCTCCGACCTCAAAGACTGTGATCTCATCATTGAGTCAGTAGTTGAAAACCTTGAAGTTAAGAAGCAGATCTTTAAAGAGCTCGACGAAACAATCAACAAGGACGCCGTTCTAGCAACGAACACTTCAACGCTTTCTGTCCTGGAACTCGCTGCGCAAACAAACCGCGGTGAGCTGGTTTGTGGTGTTCACTTCTTCAATCCAGCCAACACCATGTCACTTGTTGAAATTGTTCGAGCAACTTGTTCCAGCGATGAGACAATTAATCGTGTCACTGAGTTTGCCAAGTCATGTGGCAAAGAACCGGTGGAAGTTAAAGATGTCGCTGGATTCATTGTTAACGCTCTTCTCTTCCCATACCTCAACAACGCAATTCGCCTCTTAGAAGAAGGCGTTGCTTCTCGAGAAGGAATTGACATTGCCATGAAGGGTGGATGTGGTTTCCCAATGGGCCCATTCGCTCTTCTCGACCTCGTTGGCCTCGACACATCACTTTCGATTTTGGAAGCGCTGTATGCAGATTCTGGAGAAGAAAACTTCAAGCCGCGACCAATGTTGCAAGAATTAGTTGGAGCTGGGAAACTTGGTCGAAAGACTGGCAGCGGATTCTTCGACTACGGTCGATAGAGGCCCCGGAGGTTATATGGCTGAGCGCACAAAACCATGGGTAATACGCACCTACTCGGGGCACTCAACAGCCGTTAAATCAAATGAGCTCTACCGGGGCAACCTTGCTAAGGGGCAAACAGGACTTTCTATCGCCTTTGATCTTCCAACACAGACTGGCTACGACCCAGACGATCCAGCCGCCGCGGGCGAAGTTGGAAAAGTCGGTGTGCCCGTTGCGCACTTAGGCCACATGCGCCAACTCCTTGACCAGATCCCCGTTGGCGAAATCAATACCTCAATGACCATCAATGCAACAGCTGCTTGGCTGTGGGGTCTTTACCTTGCGCTCGCAGAAGAACAAGGTGTTGCATTCAACAAGCTGCAAGGAACTACACAGAACGACATTGTGAAGGAATACCTCAGCCGAGGCACATTTATTTATGCACCTGAGCCATCGCGTCGACTCATTGTTGACATGATTGCTTATGGCATCAACAACGTCCCTAAGTGGAACCCAATCAACATCTGCAGTTACCACCTCCAAGAAGCTGGATGCACCCCTGTACAAGAAGTTGCCTACGCCCTAGCAACCGCAATCGACGTTCTTGATGCTGTACGTGATTCTGGAAAAGTTACGCCTGAACAGATGCCGCAAGTTGTTGGGAGGATTTCATTCTTTGTAAACGCTGGAGTGCGCTTCATTGAAGAAATCGCCAAGATGCGAACCTTTACCGCAATGTGGGATGAGATTTGTCGAACCCGCTACGGGGTTGAAGACCCTGCACTTCGTCGCTTTAGATACGGCGTTCAAGTGAACTCACTCGGGCTCACTGAACAACAGCCTGAAAACAACGTTCAGCGAATTGTTCTTGAAATGCTTGGTGTATCTCTCTCAGCCGATGCACGTGCGCGCTCAATCCAGCTACCAGCGTGGAACGAAGCACTAGGGCTTCCTCGCCCTTGGGACCAGCAGTGGAGTCTTCGAATGCAACAAGTACTCGCTTACGAAAGTGACTTACTCGAATACCCCGATATCTTTGCGGGTTCGCACGTAATGGAAGCCAAGGTCCACGAATTAACCGAAGCGGTGAAGAACGAACTCGATGACGTCATCAGTCTTGGCGGAGCATTCGCTGCTATTGAAGAACTTAAGAGTCGCTTAGTTGCGAGCCAAGCTGAGCGAGTTGCCCGCATTGAGTCTGGTGAGCAAGTGGTTGTTGGTGTGAACAAGTTCACTGAAACCACCGAGTCACCACTTACTAGCGGATCATCACTCGAAGCAATCATGACCGTAGATCCTAAAGTCGAACGAGAAATGATTGACGACGTTGAAAAGTGGCGCGCTAACCGTGACGAGAATGCTGTTCGCACAGCGCTACAAGAACTAACTCGTGTCGCCATAAGTTCAAAACCTGAAGACAACATCATGATCCCAACAATCGCACTTGCTAAGGCGGGAGGCACCACCGGAGAATGGGCTGGAGCCCTGCGAGATGTTTATGGTGAATACCGTGCTCCTACTGGTGTTCGCGGCGGGATAAGCAATCGTGGTGATGATTTTGCGTTGCTTGTGGCACGCTCAAAAGCAGTGCAGGCCAAACGAGGCACACCACCAAAGTTACTGGTCGCGAAACCAGGGCTTGACGGTCACTCAAATGGTGCGGAGCAGATTGCAGTTGCTGCACGAGACGCCGGGTTCGAAGTTGTCTACCAAGGCATCCGACTTTCACCTGAAGAAATTGTTGCTGCCGCACGAGACGAAGACGTCGACATCGTAGGAATTTCAATTCTTTCCGGTTCACATATTGAGCTTGTGTCACGTGTCATTAGTGGACTGAACGCTGCAGGAGTTGAAGCCAAGGTAATTGTTGGTGGAATTATTCCGAATGAAGATGGTGAAGCACTCAAGCAAAAGGGTGTCGCCGCAATCTACACACCAAAAGATTTCTCACTCAGCGCAATAATGAGTGACCTATTAAGTCTTGTAGAAGCATCCCTCTAGTTACAGAGAGCGTCTATTCGTGAGCGTTTGAGTGCTAAACCATCGACCTGAAAATCGCCACACTGGTGAAACATCAGGAACACCTTTAGCTCGTTGAGCAAAGTGATTCTGTGCTGCAGCGATAACTGCCGCAACGTCTTCTAGTGACAACTCTGGTCGTGGAGTGAGCCCGTTGCTCACAGTGGAACGTTTCCATGCTTGCGTTTTGGTAAGTCTTCGCGCTTGCCTCGAAGTAAGTCAAGTGAGCGAGCGAGAATCACACGTGTTTCAGCTGGGTCAATGACATCATCAATGAACCCACGTGCTGCAGCAATGTAAGGATTTGCATATCGCTCTTCGTAGTCATCAACTAGCTGTGCGCGAAGTTCATCAGGATTCTCAGCATTTGCTAAGTCACGACGGTGAACAATTTCAACTGCACCAGCCGAGCCCATTACAGCAAGCTCTGCAGTTGGCCAAGCAAACGCGAGATCAGCCCCAATTGACTTGGAGTTCATAACTACGTATGCGCCACCGTATGCCTTACGAGTTACAACCGAGATGCGAGGAACTGTTGCTTCACAGAATGCGTAGAGCAACTTTGCACCGTGACGAATGATGCCACTGTATTCCTGATCAACGCCTGGCATAAATCCAGGAACATCAACGAAGGAGATAAGTGGAATGTTGAACGCATCACACGTGCGAACAAAACGTGCAGCTTTTTCACTTGAGTCAATATCGAGCACTCCAGCAAGAACCTGGGGCTGGTTTGAAACAAGGCCAACGGTATGACCATCAATGCGGGCGAAGCCGCAGGTGATTTGCGGTGCAAATGCTGCACTAACTTCCATGTAGTCGCCATCGTCGACTACTGCCGTTATTACCTTCTTCATGTCATAAGGCACGTTCGCAGATGTTGGCAGGATGTCACGCAGCTCTTCACAGAGTCGGTCCGCTGGGTCACCAGTAAGAATTCGTGGAGCCTCTTCCATGTTGTTCGCTGGAAGGAATGAGAGAAGGTAACGAACTTCGTCCAAAACACTCTGTTCGTCTGGGAACACGAAATTAGCAACACCTGACTTAGTTGCGTGCGTCATTGCACCACCAAGTTCTTCGAGGGTCACATCTTCACCAGTAACGGTCTTTACAACGTCAGGCCCAGTAATGAACATGTGACTTGTGTCTCGAACCATGAAAATAAAGTCTGTGAGGGCTGGCGAATAAACACCGCCGCCAGCGCATGGCCCGAGAATTACGGAAATTTGTGGAACGACACCAGATGCTTGCACGTTGCGATAGAAAATTCCACCGTATGCATTTAGAGCTGCCACACCTTCTTGGATACGAGCACCTGCACCATCATTCAGACCAACAATTGGAAGCCCCATCGAAATGGCGAGGTCCATAATTTTTTGGATCTTCTCACCGTGAGTTTCTCCAAGAGCACCACCGAAAACTGTGAAGTCTTGTGAGTAGACGCAAACCTTTCGTCCGTCAACTTTCCCAAAACCTGTGATAACACCATCAGTAAAAGGTCGTGAATCCTCAAGACCCATGCCAGATGCATAGTGACGATTAAGCATGTCGAGTTCTTGGAATGTGCCTTCATCGAGAAGATACTCAATGCGCTCACGAGCAGTCATCTTGCCTTTGGCGCGGTGTCTCTCAATCGCTTTTTCACCACCAGCTAGACGAGCTTCGGACTTTAGAGCTTCTAGTTCAGCCAAACGTTCAGACATTGAGTGTTCCATAGGAAGCAAGGCTACCTAACATCGACCATGCCATGACAATTCGGAGAATTAGTAGCCCTGGAGGCACGAATTTATAAGGTAATCACTTATTACTGCGAAGTAGATATGTATCTAGTTTTCTGCAGAAAAGAGCTAGTTCACTTCCACTAGTTCAATGAGAGTTCCAAACGAAGTTTTCGGATGAATAAATGCAACTGTCGTATTTCTCGATCCTGGACGAGGCTTCTCATCAATGACACGACAACCCGACTCTTTCGCAGCGTTTAATGCTTCGGCGCAGTCTTTAACTCGGTAGGCAATGTGATGCAACCCCTCGCCGTTCTTTGCAAGGTACTTAGCAACTGGTGAATCTTCACGTGTTGGTGTGAGCAACTGAATGTATGACTCAGCGACATTCACGAGTGCTTCGTAGACACCGTCAGACTTCACGTCTTCACGGTGTTCTACCGTTGCACCGAATACATCTTCGTACCACTTGATCGCAGCTTCAATGTCGTGCACCGCAATAGCGACGTGGTCAATTTCAATAAATAGTGATTCCATAATTAGTCCTTGTCGTGACGACGAAAGATAGTGAGCCGATCTTCGCCAACCTTGGCTCGAAGTTCTGGATTAGTAATTCCGAGTCCCTCGCGCTCAGCAACACAAAGCACACCTATTTTTCCTTCGTGCCGGTTGTGATGGACTTCGTATGCTGCTTCACCAACTTCTTCAAGTGGGAAAACTGCAGAAAGTGGTGGAACAACTTTTCCATCCACGATTGTCTGGTTGGCGGCCCATGCTTCACGGTAGTTAGAGAAGTGCGATCCCTTGATGGTCTTTAGTTTCATCCACAAGTGACGGTTGTCGTACTCGATCATGTATCCACTAGTTGCAGCACACGTAACAATGGTTCCAGCGCGCTTTGTAACAAAGACACTGGCCCCCATAGTTGAGCGGCCCGGGTGCTCGAAGACAATGTCAGGATCATCGCCCACTAGAGAACGAATGTCTTTTCCTAGACGGCGCCACTCAGATTCATCTTGAGTGTGCTCGTCCTTCCAGAACTTGTAGTTCTTTTCAGCACGGTTGATGACGTGCTCACAGCCAAGTTCTTTCATCGTTTGAACTTTGTTCTCGCTCGAAACAACAGCAATTGGAGTTCCACCAGAATTCAGGACATGCTGAACGGCAAATGACCCAATTCCGCCTGATGCCCCCCAAATGAGAACCTTCTCACCTTGAGTAACAGGAGCTCCATTGCGTGAAACCAGCATTCGATATGAAGTGGAGTTACAAAGCGCATTTACTGCAGCTTCTTCCCAGGTCAAGTGCGTGGGCTTTGGCATCAACTGATTTGCTTTAACAACCGAGATGTCTGCAAGACCACCAAAGTTTGTTTCGAATCCCCAGATGCGTTGGTTGGTTGCGAGCATTGAGTCATCGTGTGAACTTGGGTCTTGGTCGTCGAGGTGGTTACAGTGAACAGTGACTTCATCACCAATGTTCCAGTTTCTTACAGCTGATCCTTTTCTGATGATTACACCCGAAGCGTCAGAACCAACAACGTGGTAGTCAAGCGCGTGGCGCTTGCCCCAAATTGATTCTTTCCCGAGTCGATCGAGAAATCCGAAAGTAGAAACGGGCTCAAAAATACTTGTCCACACAGTGTTGAAGTTGATTGACGATGCCATCACCGCAATGAAGACTTCATCCGGTGCAAGTTCAGGAAGTGCAACTTCACCAACGTGAATGCTCTTTCGAGGATCTTTGTCTTTACTGGCAAGGCCGTCAAACATGTTCTGCTCGTCGCGACGCACAAAAACTGCACGGGTGGTTGCTGGAAGTGGCGTGTCAGCGAGTACTTCGCCTGATGCCCCGGCCGTAACTGCTTCAAGGATTTCACTCATTGCAAAAGAATAGTGGCGAAGCACCGGAGGACCGACCGGTGGACTTGCCAATTGTGCGTAGGATTTTGCGATGTCAATGCTCCACGTAATCCCTGGATTTGCCCTAACGGCGCTATTTCTAGCCATGGTCCCCGGACAGGGAGTTGCGATGATTCTTCGTCAGACAATCGTTGGCGGCTCAAAGTGCGCCTATCTTTCGGTGCTCGGTAACACCACCGGTCTCATAATTTGGGGTGGACTTTCCTCGGTGGGGCTTAGTGCGGTGTTTGCTCACTCTCATCTTGCATTCAACCTTCTTAAATTCACGGGTGTTGCGTATTTAAGTTTTCTCTCAATTCAAACGTTGTTTGAACTTCGAAACGATTTTGGGAAATTTGATTACAACGGCAAGGCAAGTGTGACGTCGATCGCGGCATTTCGTTTAGGGCTGCTGACGAATTTGACGAATGTCAAAGCTGCAGTTTTTGCTGTGGCGTTCATCCCTCTCTTTGTGCCCAAGAATTTCAATCTCGGTATCGGGATCATGACACTCGTGGCGATACAGTCACTCGTTTCTACGACCTGGTACTTCAGCCTTGTCGCGACCATTGATAAAGCGTCAGTCATTTTGGCAAGACCACGTGTGCGCCGTTGGCTGACTGGAATTTCAGCGGCCGGGCTACTGGCATTAGCCTTTGTTTTGCTGTTTACTACTCCTCGGTAACCCCTATCGAAGAAACGTCTATCGTTTATGTATCTCTAGAAGGAGCTCATATGTCCCGCAGTGTGATCGTCGCCGGTAGCCGTACTGCTATTGGAAAATTGTCTGGTGTTTTTTCTACACTCAGCGCGCAAGAACTTGGTGGCTTCGCGATCAAGGGAGCGCTCGACAAAGCTGGACTTGATCCTTCGCTCGTTGAAGCTGTGCTGATGGGACAAGTAATTGGTGCTGGTCAAGGACAAATCACTGCACGTCAAGCAGCAGTGAAGGCTGGCATTCCAATGAGCGTCAATGCAACAACCATCAACAAGGTTTGCCTTTCAGGTCTTCAAACCATCTACATGGCTGACCTCATGATTCGTGCTGGTGAAGCAGAGATTGTGATCGCCGGTGGAATGGAATCAATGACGAATGCTCCTTACCTTCTTCCAGGTGCACGCGCAGGATATCGAATTGGTGACCAAAAAGTAATTGACTCAATGATGTTCGACGGACTTACCTGCGCCTTTGACAACTGTGCAATGGGTCTTGGAACTGAGCGTTATAACAACGGACGAATCACACGTGCGCGTCAAGACGAATTTTCTGCACGAAGTCACGCACTCGCAGCTGCTGCGATTGCTTCTGGAAAGTTTGCTGAGGAAATTGTTGGCGTTTCAATTCCTCAACGCAAGGGTGATCCAGTAATCGTTGAAACCGACGAAGGTGTTCGCATTGAAACAACTCTCGAGTCACTAAGTAGTCTTCGACCAGCGTTCGACAAAGAAGGAACCATCACCGCTGGAAACGCATCACAGATTTCTGACGGTGGTGCTGCAGTGATTGTTATGTCTGCTGAGCGTTGTGCCCAGTTAGGTCTCACTCCTATTGGTGAGATTGTCAGCTACGGCCAAGTAGCTGGACCGGATGCATCACTCCTGAACCAGCCAGCTCGTGCAATCGAAAAGGCAGCAGCAAAGGCTTCACTTGATGTGAAGGGTATTGACCTCTTCGAAATCAACGAAGCATTCGCAGCGGTTGGACTTTCTTCAGCTGACGAACTCGGCATTGATGAGAACAAGATCAACGTAAACGGTGGAGCGATTGCACTTGGTCACCCAGTTGGAATGTCTGGTACACGCCTTGCACTTACTGCGCTGCTCGAACTTAAGCGTCGTGGTGGTGGAACTGCTGCCGTTGCTCTTTGTGGTGGTGGTGGTCAAGGTGACGCTGCAATCCTTCGTTCTCTTTAATCAGGAATAAAACTGTCAATTAGTTCATACTGGGCAAGCCCAATTTGTTGATTATCTGGAATCGCTAAAACAAACGCGCCACCTAGGGGGTATTCCCCTTTTAGTACTTCCGGTAGTTCTTTTGTGAGACTAAAAATAAGTTCGTGCACGCTTGGATTGTGTGCGACGAGAAGTAACGAAGTCACGACCGGATCAATTGCCGCAATGTCAATTAAGACGTCTTCTGCGGAAACATTCCTCTTGCCGTTATAAATAAGTTCTGAAAAGTGCACCGTCTTTACAAACGATGTGCCTTCAAAAGCTCGCCTGAACGTTTCTCTAGTCCGTGCAGCTGCACTAACGAGAGCAGTCGTAGGGCCATACTTACCAAGCTGCTGTGGGTCTGTCGCCCAAGAATGTAACTGCCCCGCCTGATTTTTGCCTTTGATGCTGAGGATACGTTCGTAGTCACTCTGTCCAGCTTTTGCCGGTGAGGATTCACAGTGACGAACGATGGTTAAATAACGCATCTTCTAAGTCTTGCGTGGTTTAGCGTTGAGGTATGACAACTGCACATTTGGTCCTGGCTCCAACCCTTTCGTACTTTCAAGCAATCATCATGGGGTTGCTCCAAGGAGTCACCGAGCTCTTTCCTATTTCCAGTCTCGGGCACGGAGTTCTTTTGCCAGCACTTCTTGGCTGGCACAACCTAGTGAGTAGCCAAGCGCAGCGCCAGTCATTTTTTCTTACCTTCTTAGTTGGTCTGCACGTTGGAACAGCGCTTGGACTACTTGCGTACTACCGCTCAACCTGGTTCACCCTCTTTATGGGGCTCGGCCGTCAACTGAAGAAATCGCGCACAAGCGGTATCTCTTCGCTATGGCGAATTAATGATGCTGAAATTGACAGGAACTACCGACGTCTTTTCATAATTTTGATTGGCAGCATTCCAGTAGGTGTTGTTGGACTACTACTCGAGAAAGAACTGCGGGTTCTTTTCGCAAAACCTCTTGCCGCCGCAGGGTTCCTTACCCTGAATGGAATAATTCTGATCGTCGCTGAGCGAATGGTGCGAACTCGAGGCAAGCATGTTCAAGTGCGAAAGTTAGAAAATCTAAGCAGTAAAAATGCCTTGGTGATTGGCTCTGCACAGATTCTTGCACTCTTCGCAGGAATTTCACGAAGTGGCGTGACAATCGTTGCTGGCTTACTTGGTGATCTCAGTCACGAGGACGCAGCTAATTTTTCATTCTTGTTAGCTACGCCAGTCATCCTGGCGGCTGGGCTCTACAAGCTCCCATCCCTAATGGGACACCTTGGTGACGGTGTTCGCATGCAGACACTTATTGGTGCAATTTTTGCAATGTTCGCTGCGTACTTCTCGGTGCGCTTCTTGACTAAGTGGTTTGCAGCAAAAAACTTGATCCCATTCGGTGTCTACAGCATCATCGTTGGACTGCTCTGCGTTATTCGCTTTGCTTAGTCTTTAAGTATTCGGCGGCCATCAATAGCGCGACCGAGTGTGATGTCATCGGCAAATTCCAAGTCGCCACCTACCGGTAGCCCACTAGCGGGTTGGGAAACAACTAATCCCGGTAACTGCAGCAAACGACTTAAGTACATAGCGGTTGCTTCACCTTCAACGTTTGAGTTGAAGCACAAGATGACTTCCTTCACCGGTTCGTTAAGTCTGCGAACAAGTTCTTGGATGCGAAGTCGATCTGGCGACACGCCTTCAAGTGGATTAAGTACACCGTGTAGTACGTGATACGTGCCACGAAAAGCACCAGAACGTTCAACAGCAACAACATCGGGTGGGCTTTCAACAACACAAATAACTGTCTGGTCTCTACGGTCGTCACTGCACACTTCGCACAGTCCGCCGGTTTCAGCAATATTGCAGCAGCGCTCACAAAATGAAAGTTTTGTTTTCATTTCATCAAGTGCTCTAGACAGACGTGCAACATCTTCAGCTGGTTGTCGCATCATCCAAAAGGCGATTCGCTGAGCAGACTTAGGCCCAACTCCTGGGAACCTTCCTAGTTCATCAACAACCGACTGCAGAGCGGGAGGGTAATTCACGAAATCTCCTCAGCACCTGGGAACATCTCGCTGATGAGATGGCCGGGTACTGAATCAACAACAACTGCGTCACCTGGTGGTTCGTATTCGTCTGACTGAATTTGAGTTTTTTTCTTGGCATCAACTGGCTCAGGGGTCGGAGCTGATTTTGCGACGTTCACGTCAACAATCCAGTCAATTTGGAATGTTGTCTTGAATTCATGATCCATTGCACTGCGAAGTCCTTGGGCAATGTGTTCGGTGTTTGCACGCATTTCTTCAGAAGGAAGTGCAATGGTCAGCCGGTAACCATCGAGCGCAACTACTTGTGCATCACTAAGAAGAAGCTGTGCTGAGCGTGCAGTACGCGGAACTACTCGTTGTGTAAATCTCTCGGCGACATCAGACAAATTAAGTTCAAGTTTTTCTTCGACAACTTTCTCAACTTTTTCTAGAACTGGCTCCGGAACAACAATTGGTGCCGACTTTGTTGTAGAACCAATCGGCCTCAGCAGCGGTACAGGGGCTGGTGGCGAAACTGGTGCATTACGAGGTGCTCCATATTCAAGTTTTTCGACCCGTTCAGCCAGTGCCTCAACTGATATATCAAGCTCTGGTTTAACAAGTCGCACCAAAGCGATTTCAAGCATCACAATCTTCTCAGGCGCACTCTTCATTTCACGCATTGCCTTACCAAGCGTTTCAAGAACTCGAACTGTGCGGGCAAGACCAAGTTTTGATCCCCAGACACTTAAGCGTTCACGTTCTGCGTCAACAGCGTCAGCAACTTCGGGAGCCGCCAGTAGCAAAAATACTTGACGAATTTCTGCGGCAAAACTTTCTGCAAGTTGTTCTGGGTCCCATCCCTCACGTGTCAGAACGGCGAGTGCCTTCAGTGCTGCGACTGCATCGTTTGATGCCAATGCACCAAACATTTCTTCAAAGACCGGTTGTGAATCATTTACTGAACCCGTAGCGATGAGCTGATCAAGCGCGCTGAGTGCATCACGGGCTGAGCCACGAGCGAGGCGAACAGCGGCGTCAATTGTTGAGTCATCAACTTTTAGTCCCGCAGCTTTCTCAACATCATGCAGTAACGAACTGAGCGTTTCGCCGCCAATGAGGCGAAACTCGAGGTGCTGCGTACGAGATCGAATAGTCGGCAATACCTTGTGAGGATCAGTCGTTGCGAGAACAAAAACAACGTGTGAAGGTGGCTCTTCGAGGGTTTTCAGCAGCGCAGCGGCAGCGGCCTTGGTGAGCTGGTGAACTTCGTCGAAGATGTATACCTTCCAGCGTCCTGGAGTCCCGTGCCAAGCTCCAGCAGTAATTTCACGAATGTCATCGACACCATTATTCGAAGCTGCGTCAAGCTCAGTTACATCGAGCGAAGATCCTCTTGTAATTGCAATGCAGCTCGCGCACTTGTCACACGCATCACCCTCAACCGGATTTTCACAGTTGAGAGCCTTCGCGAGAATTCTTGCAGTTGTAGTTTTTCCCGTTCCACGTGGACCAGAGAAAAGGTAAGCGTGTGAAACACGATCATTCTTTACCGCACCCTGTAATGCTCGAACAACGTGGTCTTGCCCACGCAGTTCTGCAAATCGATTTGGCCGAAAACGCCTATAGAGTGAGGTGACCCCATCGAGCGATGTCGGGGTCGGTGTTGATTGAGCCATGCAAGCATGCTAACTGTGCCGCGTAACACTCCGAGGTCCAAAGCAGTGGTCAGGCGATCCGTGGCACCCGGCACAATCCGCTGAGAGCTGCTGGCTTCCGCCCCTGACTCGATTCACGAACGGCCGTCGCACGGG
>CAIKFN010000064.1 GCA_903826715.1 uncultured Actinomycetes bacterium | reverse complement strand
TTGTCACGACGGGTATAGACGTCAACTTCATTGCCAAGTCGAGCAAGCGCGCTAGAGAGTTCGCGGACGTAGACATTCATTCCACCGCCGTCGCCCGTGCCGGGTTGAGCTAGTGGAGAGGTGTGATACGAGATAACGGCTAGGCGTGCCATAGCTAAATCCTACCTGTTTGGTCAACAATTGGCCACGAGAATTATTTGTGGCCAGATCCCGTCACTAGCCAGACAACATCTCGTGTTGGCACTAAGCCAAACGACCGAGAGTCTGTCGAAAAGTCGGCATTATCGCCACGAAGATCGAGCTGATTTCCAATGATTGCGACACAACGTTTTAAGAGAAATCGCTGATGATCTGCTGGGTCGTGGACTACAACAACATCGCCAACACGCACTTTTCTCCATCGGCGAACTGCGGTAAGTCGCTCGCCTGGCAGGTATGTAGGCACCATTGAGGATCCCTCAACGCTGACACGCCGGATAAAGATCTCTAGGAGAGATGCCATAGCCTGAACGTTACCCGAGAAGGATGACTAACCTGCGGGTAGAGAAATTGGTCAGAACTCAACTGGCCACTGAAACGAAAGGCGAAGCTATGACGCTTCTTTCAAAAATTAATGCCATGCTTGATGCCGCAACTACTCCACTTGTAGTGCACGCTCACTGTGACCTACCTTGCGGTGTCTACGACCCAGCACAAGCAAAAATTGACGCGCAGTCAGTTAAGGCTTGCATGGAAAAGTACGCAGCATCAAGTGACACGGACTTTAAGGTTCGATCAGTAATCATCAAAGAAGAGCGCTGTGAAGCTGTGAAGCACCACCTCTGGGTTCTTTGGACTGACTACTTCAAGCCAGAGCACCTCGCAGCTCACCCAAACCTCCACGACCTTTTCTGGAAGGCCACGAAGTCAGCTGGCGACGCTAAGAAGACACAGGACGTTGCAGTTGCCGATCGCCTGCTTGCAGAGATTGACCAGATTGCAGAAATCTTCTGGGCAACTAAGAAGTAACTCACTCTTTAATAAAGAAACCCGGTGGTCAAGCCACCGGGTTTCTTGCATTTAAAAGAAGAATTACATCAGTTCAGGGTGTGATGGGCAGTTAGCCAGCAAGGGATTGCCAACTAAATCTGATTCAGCAATAGGCGTATTGCAGACCTGGCAGGTCCGGTAGGTGCCAACCCGCAACCTTTCAAGGGCGCGGTCGACGTCATTAAGTGTTACTTCAATCGCAGAAACACTCTCATTATTGAAATCAGGCATAGTCAAAACTTACTCTTTCGGTGGTGGTCTCGCTAACAACTACGATAGAACGCTCAGGGCCGCTAGCTCATCGGGTAGAGCAGAGGACTTTTAATCCTAAGGTGCCGGGATCGAGACCCGGGCGGCCCACCAAACAAATCTGCAGTGACTTCACTGCAGATTTGCTGGATTCATACAAAACGGTTGGATGTCACTGAACCGTCGTACCATTGAGTTATGGCATGGACTGAACCAACAATCAAAGAAACTGCGGAGTCAATTTCTGAGTGCCTAACGAACAACGCCCCTAATGATGCAATCAGACTCGCATTCAGAATTCATGAGCGGTACCAACGTTCGTCCATTGAGGCACGAGTGGAGATGATCAAGGAACAGCCTGATGACACTGGCGACCCAAGGTTTGATGCACTGATTGCTGGAATAGTGGAGTACTCGTGTGCAATCAACAGGGTTGCAGCCCCTCGCTGGGTGCAAGAAGAAAAGTATTTTCTTGACACATTTTGGTTCGTTTCTGATCTCGAATCGCTACACGCTGACGCCATAGTTTCAAGCCCAATCTCATGCAAGCGACGTGGGGTTTTCTTAACCCAGGATGCGCTGACGTACGCCTGATGACAATGCTTGACCGTGAACAACTGCTGAAAGCACTTGAAGAGCTCGAGAAAGAACTTGCACAGCAAAAAGTTCGAGCAGAACTTTTTATTGTGGGTGGAGCGGCAATGGCAATTGCCTATAACTCGCGAAGGGCAACTACAGACATAGACGCAATTTTCGTGCCGACAAAAGAAGTAAGGATCGCGGCAGAACGCGTTGCGGAGAAATTGAACATAAAAGATGACTGGCTAAACGACGGGGTGAAAGGTTTCATCCCAGGCGAAGACCCTGACCGTTCGAGCGTTTATGAGGGACCTAACTTAAGCGTTTCCGCCGCCTCACCAAAATTTCTTTTAGCAATGAAACTGATGGCATCACGAGCCGACCGTGACCATGATGATATTAAATTCCTCTACAAACTTTGTGAATTCACAACGCCAGAAGAAGGTCTAGATCTTTTAGAGAAGTACTACCCTGCTCGTGTCATCATGCCTCGAGTTCAGTTCATGCTTCAAGAAATGTTTCCAAAAGAACGTTCAAAAGACGATGACCGGGGATACTCTCGATAAACGATTAGGCGAGGTGATGTTCACTTCGCTGTGATGGAACATTGCGATACACCAAGAGACAGGTGACTGCGCACGCAACAGCAAAAATCTCAGCGGCCCAGGGCACTGCCCCATAACCAAACTGCGAAACCAAAATACTTTCTAGAGCGGGGCCCGCTGCGCCTCCCGCCATTGTTAAAGCAAGAATCATTGCAACGCCGTTTTCAGGCTCAGCACTCCAGTTATTAAACCAAGCCAGTGTCATTGGAAACATAACGGACATGCAGAATCCTGACGCTGGATACACGAATGCGCCCAAATATCTAACTGACGCAAACGGAATAACGACACAGCAACTTACGATTCCAATCAATGCCATCATTGGCTCACCTAGGCGCCTGCTCCACGCAGGACCGAGCAGCCTTCCAATCGCAATTCCAGCCCAAAAACCAGCAGTAGAAAGCTGACCCCAGAGAGGTGAGAAGTGCCAGTGCGTTAACTGTGGCGCGGTCCAACCAGCAACCGCAGTTTCTAATGCAACATAAAGAAAAATTATGAGTGTGAAGAAACTCAGTAACTTCGCCGAGGGCTTACTCATTCGAAGCGAAAGCACGCGGTCTTTGGAGTGTGGCGAAACGATTGTTTGCACTGGGTAGAGAAGCAACATTGCGCACACTCCTGCGCCAAAGAAGAACTGGTGGAAGTACTTAGCTCCAATCACCGCTACTACCAGTGGGGCAATGACTGATCCAATCCCCCAGCCCGATCCAATGATGCTCAACTGGAAGGTTCTGCGTTCCGGCAAACTTCTAGAAAGCAGTGAGTACACCCCGAAGTCAATTGCGCCGTAACCAACACCAGTTAAAAATGCGGCACTTAGAAAGAGCGGCCACGTTGGCGCGAGCGCCAGTGCGAGTAGTCCAGCGCCAAGTATTCCAATCGACACCATCAACGTCACTCGACCGGAATACTTTCGAAGAAGCAAGAACGTTACAAAGACACCAGCGATTCCGCCAATGAAATTGATCGTGAGTGATTCACCGGCGGTGGGAATAGAGATAGCAAAGCGAGAAGCAATGTCATTTAAGAAAGTGCCGTAAACGGCAGAAACTCCGCCGTCGAGTGCCAGCGTGAGAAGCGCGCCAATAAATGCAACGCGGGGAAAGAGTACGTATTCACTGTCTTGATTGATAGACCAACGCTACCAATCAAGACAGTGAAAAAGAACTACTTACGCCTTAGGTCCACCAGCAACGTAGAGAACTTGTCCAGATACGTAGCCTGAGCGCTCGTCACAGTAGAACGACACGGCATTAGCAATGTCTTCTGGGTAACCAACGCGAGCAACTGGAGTCTGTGCAGCGACTGCCTTAACGAAGTCGTCAAAGCCAACACCCATACGGTCAGCTGTGGCTTGCGTCATTGCAGTCACAATGAATCCAGGAGCGATTGAGTTAACTGTCACTCCGTACTTACCAAGCTCGATTGCGAGAGTCTTAGTGAAGCCCTGGAGCCCAGCCTTTGCGGCTGAGTAGTTAGCCTGTCCACGGTTTCCAAGTGCAGAAGTACTCGACATGTTCACAATGCGACCGAATCCTGACTCAGTCATGAAACGCTGGCAAGCCTTTGACATGAGGAATGCACCCTGAAGGTGAACGCCCATAACAATCTGCCAGTCTGACAAACTCATCTTGAACATCATGTTGTCGCGAAGTACGCCAGCGTTGTTTACAAGAACAACTGGAGGGCCGAGCTTTTCAGCAATAGTTGCAACTGCTGCTTCAACGCTCTCTTCGTTTGCGACGTCGACTGCTACTGCAAGGCCACGACGACCTGTTGCATTAACTGCGTCAACTGTCTCAGCGCATGCTGCAGCGTCAAGGTCAAGTACTGCTACGTCATAACCATCTTCGGCCAAACGAATTGCGGTGGCTGCACCAATTCCTCGGGCAGCTCCGGTAACTACGGCGACTCGTGTTGTCATGATTCCTCCATACTTTTGCGTCACACATTTTGAGCGACCGCTTTACTTCTAATCAGTAACCTCGAAAGATTAATGGAGCGCCACGTTAGGCGCGAACTGGCTACATTCCCAGTCGTTCTTTGATGTCTACCGGCACAAAGTTGTTCTCAGTTGTGGTCTCAGCTTCTACAAGCTCAACGAGTCGATCAGAAACTTCGACGGGGTTCATCTGGTCAGTAACAGTAAATTGCCCAACCATCTTAAAGAGGTCTTCAGCGGCCTTATTCAGTGACTGATCTCCGAACCACTCCCACATTGAATCGACCATGCGGTCATTGAAGCCTGTTGCGTATGGACCAGGATTAATGATTGTTACGTCAATACCGAGTGGAGCAACTTCCATGCGCATTGCTTTACCCATTGCCTCGAGTGCATGCTTGGTCATTGAGTAAGGACCAAAAGCTGGTGCGCTGAACACGCCAGCGATGGAAGACATGATGATTACTCGTCCACTCTTACGTGGAACCATATCCTTCAAGACTTCTTGAGTAATGGCCATGGTGCCAAAAACATTGACTTCAAAAAGGTGACGTAGGCGGTCCATAGGAATGTCAACAATGGGACCAGTCTGGCCAGCGCCTGCATTGTTAATAAGAACATCAATCTCGAAGTCGTGAACTTTCTTGACGTCATTAGACGTGATGTCAAGTTTTATGACAGTTAGTTGTGGAGCCTCAGCTTTAAGTTCACTCGCCTGTTGTTCGGTTTCAGTTGTCGCGATGACGTGATGTCCGCGTTGCGCTAACGCTAACGCTGCTAGCTTCCCAAATCCTGATCCTGCGCCGGTTATAAGTACGTTTTTGCTCATTGCCGGAGTATAGATTCACACGGCACATTGAGTGCTTAGTTACGGTTTCGTGCTCCGCGAACTGGGGCCAAGATGACGAGCGATAGGTACGTAATTATTGCAATTGCGAGGTGCATCCACACCAGGACAAATACTGCTGCACCTGGTTGTCCAAGCGCCCAGATCGCGAGGTCTGGAAGTAGCAAGACAATCGTCACTACTAGTGCCATTCGAAGGAACAGCCATTTAGGTTGTGAAGTAATTCGAGTCACGATTGGCCACCCAGCACATGCACCGAGCACTCCAATCACGGTCAGTTTGGCGTAACTCATGAACTGGAAGTGTGCATAGCCCACTGTTTTAGGAAAAACAGTTTCGCCTATCTTCACCAGGATCGCGTCCAAGATAAGTGAGCCAATAACTGCAGTGACGGTTGCAAAAAGTACTTCATACGTAGAGGGCTGGCGGTGTGGACGAAAATCAATATGAATTCGTTCCAACCAAGGCTGGAGAAATTCGGGAAAACTCTCTTGACGCAAATTCATTTGTGTACTTTCAGTTCACTGTTCCAACAATTTTAGTTGTCACAGAGTGCTCTTCTAGATTCCTTCAGTGACAACATCTTCAAGAATGGACCGTAGTTGACGTCCCATTTCTCTAGGGTTCCCAGAGACTTCTCCTATTACGTCACCCTCAACTTCTGTGTCGTCGCCCGGTTGGTACAAAGAAACTCTCATCCCCTTGCCGGCACGAACGGCGGTAATAGTCCAAGGAAGTCCAGCAACTCCTGAGTCCTTGGTGGCCATTATTTGTCCAGAGGGACCGAGCCCAATGTCCCACTCGGGTGAGCGAGCAGCATCGATGACACGTTGAGTTTCAGAGTTACTAGAAAAATTTGCGATACCAACACCCTAGAGGGTGGGTGTTACAAAAAAGGATTAACCCTTGTAACGAGCGATTGAAGCCTCAAGTTCAGCGAGTGCTTCTTTGCGGCCAACGTAGTTTTCTACCTTGACCCACTTGCCTTCATCGAGGTCCTTGTAGACAGTGAAGAAGTGACTGATTTTGTCGAGTGTTGCCTTAGGAACATCGGTGATGTCCTTCGCAGCTTTCCACGCTGGATCGTAATCAGGTACACAGATGAGCTTTGCGTCTTCACCCTTTTCGTCAGTCATGACGCACATTCCAAGGATTCTTGACTTGACGAGACACCCTGGAAAGGTTGGGTACTCAGTGAGAACGAGCGCGTCGAGTGGGTCGCCATCGCCACCAAGTGTGTCGGGGATGAACCCGTATTCTGCTGGGTAACCCATAGAAACAATGAGGTGACGGTCGAGCATGATTGTGTTTGTTTCGTGATCGAGCTCGTATTTGTTCTGAGATCCACGTGGGATTTCGACGATGACGTTAACTGTGTCCATGATTTGGAATCCTTATCAATTGCAGAATGCAGTTCTATCGTAGCGAGCCCCGTAGCCATTGGCCCGCCAGATAGTCATAAACTCGAATTGGCGTTAAAACTGATACCTCCGGAGGTTCTGATGGAACGAATTGCTGTGGTTGGATGTGGGCTTATGGGATCGGGGATCGCCGAAGTTGCTGCTCGCGCAGGAATTGACGTTCTGGTTATAGAACGTGACAATGACGCCATTGCCTCGGGGCAAGCACGTATTGAAAAATCACTTTCACGTGCAGTCACTGCAGGAAAAGTCCCTGAAGAAGAAGCAAACCTCGCTCGTGGAAACTTGAGTTTTACTGATGACTTCTCCAAGTTGAGTGATCGACAAATGGCGATTGAGGCAGTCGCCGAAGACGAGGCTACAAAAATCGAAGTCTTTAAAAAACTCGATCAGAACGTGAGCGACCCCAACGCAATCTTGGCTTCGAATACTTCGTCAATTCCAATTATTAAATTAGCTATGGTGACAAGCCGCCCCGAACAAGTAATAGGAATGCACTTTTTCAATCCAGTTCCCGTATTGAAACTTGTTGAACTTATTTCTTCACTACTGACCAGTGCAGAGACAACCAAGCGTGTTGAAGATTTTGCTGGAGTGCAGCTGAAGAAGCGTGTCATCACTTCTCCAGACCGCGCAGGCTTCGTTGTTAACGCACTTCTAATTCCTTATCTCCTCTCCGCAATCAGAATGCTCGAATCTGGATTCGCGAGTGCAGAAGACATCGACACTGGAATGATGGAGGGCTGTGCACACCCGATGGGGCCCCTCGCATTGAGTGATCTGATAGGACTTGACACTACGCTCGCGGTTGCTGACTCGCTGTACGAAGAGTTCAAAGAGCCCCACCTTGCTCCACCACCACTACTCTCACGAATGACTCAGGCGGGACTGCTGGGGCGAAAGAGTGGTCAAGGGTTCTACTCGTACAAGAAGTAGCTACGTAACACCATCCGCTTTTGAAGCTAAATTGTTCTTCTTTAATTTCAATCTCAGACACAAACTCGCACTAATTTTCAGCTGGAGAAAGCAGTTCAATTGCACCTCTGGCCAAGCATTGACCCAGATAATGGATAAAAATGCTGCACTAGCAGTAACTCTTCTACGCTGTAGGAGTGAAGAACTACATAATGACCCTCCAATGCGTTGATGCCCCTGGCATTGTTCTCGCTGCTAGTTCTGCGATTGTCAACGTTCAAGGCAACATCTTGGAAAACGATCAGTTCACCGACCCCGCCACTGGTCACTTCTGCATGCGCACGCGATTCGAAACAACAGTCGACGACTTCGAAGTAGTACAAAACGTTCTTACCACTGAGCTCACTAAGTTCAACCCAATTCTAAAGATCCGCCCCGAAGACCAGCACCGTCGTGCGCTCATTATGGTTTCTAAGTTTGATCACTGCCTCAGCGACCTTCTTTACCGACTCGAACAAGGTGACATCCCTCTCGACATTGCAGCAGTTGTGAGCAACCACCCAGACTGCGAAGCGCTCGTTCAGCGATACAACATTCCTTTTCACTACATTCCAGTAACACCAGAATCAAAGGATGACGCCGAGAACCAGCTTCGTGCACTTGTTCAGAGTTACTCCATTGACTTTGTTGTTCTCGCTCGATACATGCAAATTCTTTCTCCGGAACTTTGTGCGCAGTTAAGCGGACACGTCATCAACATTCACCACTCGTTCCTTCCAGGCTTCAAGGGCGCGAAGCCTTATCACCAGGCATACGATCGAGGCGTGAAGCTCATTGGAGCAACTGCGCACTTTGTGACCAATCAACTTGATGAGGGACCAATCATTGAACAAGACGTTGTTCGAGTCAGCCATTCACGCACGCCTCAAGATATGGTCGCTCTCGGTCGTGATATTGAGCGCAATGTTTTATCTCGTGCGGTTGGTTTAGTCGCCGAAGACCGCGTCGCGCTCGTTGGAACGCGCACAGTAATTTTCTCGCAGTAGTTACGTAATCGAGTTACGGACTTTAAACCTAGGGTCGTCGTAGACCTTGGAATTCATTACATCGACCAGTCGCTCCACTGCGTCGTACACATCAACAAACCCTAGGTAGAGCGGCGTAAAGCCGAGTCGACAAATATCTGGGTCGCGGAAGTCGCAAATAACTCCACGTTCAATGAGTGCCTGCACGATTGCATAACTTTCAACGTGTCGAAGCGCAACCTGTGATCCGCGCTTTTTGTGTTCACGAGGTGTGACGACTTCAAATACACCTGGGAGGCGCTCTTCGACGAGCGCAATAAAGAGGTCGGTGAGGGCCAAGCTTTTAGTTCTCACTTCAGCAATTGTTGTCTTAGACCATATGTCTAGTGCTCCATCGAGAGCGGCGAGCGCGAGAATTGATGGTGATGATGTTACGAATGCTTGCATTCCAAGTGCTGCTTCATAGCCAAGTTCAAAATCAAATGGTCGAGCGTGTCCGAGCCATCCTGGAATTGGATTCTCAATGACGTTCTGCCACTTTTCACGAATGTACATAAAAGCAGGAGCACCTGGACCACCGTTTAGATACTTGTAACCACATCCTGCAGCAAAGTCCACGTCGCAGCCTTCAACATCGAGTGGAACTGCACCAGTGGAGTGTGCAAAATCCCACATCATTAGTGCACCAGCGTCATGGACCATCTTGGTAATGGACTTCATGTCAAGCATTTCGCCCATGCGGTAATCAACCTGAGTAAATTCAACTAGTGCAACGTTTTCGTTTAGTTCTTGTGCAAGGTTGTTGCGGTTAATAGTGCGAACTTCGATTGGTCTTCCCGCCCACTTCGCAACTTCATTAATGATGTAGATGTCAGAGTGAAAGTTCGCAACGTCCGTCAAGACAATATTGCGATCTGGACGGAGCCTCAGCGCGCCGCCAACTAATTTCGCAATTGCGAACGTCAAGGTGTCAGCGACCAGCACTTCATTCGCCTTAGCTCCAATCAGTGGAGCGAGTTTTGCGCCAATTGTAAGTGGCGCGGCCATCCAACCAGCGGCTGACCAACTACGCACTAAACCTTTAGCCCACTGATCATTGATGACTTCATTTACTCGCACTCCCACGTTCTTTGAAACTGGTCCGAGCGAATTGCCGTCGAGGTAAATCTCACCTGGATTGAGGCTGAACTCACTACGAAGTGGTGCGAGCTTGTCGCTCGCGTCCATGGCTTCACAATCACTACGACTAATCACAGTACTGACCTCACTTCCCAGAGCAATGGATAAAGGCGCTGGCTAATAGTTGTATCAAGATACGCCATGCCGTCGCTTCCGCCTGTCCCCTGGCGCCTGCCAATTTGTCTGCCCGCCATAATCATGTGCTGGTTTCGCCAGCTAGCAATGCGCTGGTCGTGGTCGAGCAAAAGTTCTGCCACGGTGTGAAGCGCATTTGTTTCTGCGGTGGTGTGCGATAAGTAAATTGCCCGCACGAGGTCTAAGAGATCATCAGTGTTTGATGCACCGGTGACGGAGCGAACTGCGTGCTCGAAGCCACTCCACACGTTTGGAACTTCACTCATCTCTTTAAGCCACGCACGCTGCTCATCACCGAAGAGTTCAAAGTTCAACATTGCGGGCTTTCCGCCACCACTAAGGAATTCGATAGCGCGGAACTGAAATGACTGGAATCCAGACGCGGGGTCGAGCGGGTCACGAAATGCGAGGAAACCTTCTGGTGACATTGAGTCAAGTGCCTGCAAGTGTGCGAGTAACAAGTCCTCAATAATGATGATTCGACGTAAGTGTGAGAGTGCATTCCACGGTTCTGCGTCATGAAGAGCACGGCTCGCACGCTGTAGTTCATCAATGACCACTTTGAACCAAAGCTCGTAGGACTGGTGCACAACAATGAACAGAAGTTCATCAGGTGCGTCACTAGTGAGTGGAACTTGCAGTTTTAGAAGATCATGGATCTTTAAATACGACGAGTAATCAGTTCCTTTGGTCACCCGAGGAACTCTAGGTCTTTAATTCAGACCATGCAGAGCTACCTCGTAAGTGGCTTGTACTTAATTCGATGTGGAGTGTCAGCGTCGGTGCCCAGACGCTTGCGACGTTCTGCTTCGTAGTCAGAGAAGTTGCCTTCAAACCAGCGCACCACCGCGTCACCTTCGAAGGCAAGCACGTGTGTTGCAATGCGGTCAAGGAACCAGCGATCGTGACTAATCACTACGGCACAACCCGGAAAGCCAAGTAGTGCATCTTCAAGTGCACGTAGCGTGTCCACATCGAGGTCGTTTGTAGGTTCGTCAAGCAGCAACACATTTCCACCGGTGCGAAGCACTTTGGCGAGTTGCACACGGTTACGCTCACCACCAGAGATTTCTCCAACTTTCTTCTGCTGGTCACTCCCCTTGAACCCAAAGCTCGAAACGTAGGCACGCGCATGAATCTCGCGGCCACCAACAATCATGTGCTCTTGGCCTTCACTGATTTCATCAAAAACCGTCGCGTCAGGATTGAGATTGTCTCGTGACTGGTCAACATAAGCAAATGCAACAGTTGATCCAATTTCAATGTCACCAGAATCTGGCTTTTCAAGTTCCGTCATCATCTTGAATAACGTGGTCTTACCGGCACCATTCGGGCCAATGACACCAACAATGCCACCAGGTGGCAATAAAAATGAAAGATTCTCAATGAGCAATTTTTCATCAAAGCTCTTTACTAGGTCGGTGGCGTTTACAACCGTGTCACCGAGACGTGGTCCTGGCGGAATTATGATTTCTAATTTGTCAGCACGACGTTCAGAAGATTCAGATTCAGCAACGAGTTCATTAAACGATGTGAGACGGGCTTTGCCTTTGCTCTGTCGTGCTCGTGGAGACATACGAATCCATTCGAGCTCTCGCTCGAGTGCAGCTTGGCGAACTTTGTCAGATTTTTCTTCTTGAGCAAGTCGCTCTTGCTTTTGTTCGAGCCATGATGAGTAATTACCTTCCCACGGAATTCCATGACCACGGTCGAGTTCCAAAATCCAGGATGCAGCATTGTCGAGGAAGTAGCGGTCGTGTGTAATTGCAACAACTGTTCCTGAGTAGTCCTGCAACGTGCGCTCTAGCCAAGCAACCGACTCGGCGTCGAGGTGGTTTGTAGGTTCGTCAAGAAGAAGTAGGTCGGGCTTAGAAAGAAGCAAGCGGCAAAGTGCCACGCGGCGCTTTTCTCCACCCGACAGTTTTGTAACGTCAGCGTCGGCGGGTGGAAGTCGAAGTGCGTCCATGGCAATGTCGAGTGTGCGCTCCAGGTCCCAGGCGTTTACGGCATCAATTTTTGTTTGCAGATCAGACTGCTCGGTTAGAAGAGCATCGAAGTCAGCGTCGGGGTCGGCCATTGCGGCGCACACTTCGTTGAAACGAAGCAGAAGGTCACGCTGTTCTGCAACACCATCAGCGACGTTTCCAACTACATCCTTTGTTGGATCAAGCTGTGGTTCTTGGGGCAAGTAGCCAACGGTAAATCCAGGGGTGAGTCGTGCTTCACCAGTAAAACCGTCGTCTAGTCCCGCCATGATGCGAAGTAGTGATGACTTACCCGAGCCGTTGCCGCCAATTACTCCAATTTTTGCCCCTGGATAAAAGGACAAGTTGATCCCCTTAAGCACTTCTCGGTCCGGTGGATAGAAGCGTCGGAGGTCTCTCATTGTGTAAATAAATTGTGCGGCCATGTATCAAGTGTTACGCAAATCACACACTCGTGTCATTTCCTATCGCTAAAGCGAAGAATCTCCACCATTACCATTGAGGAATGACCACCACTCAATCAACCGAACACCGCCACGCTCCAGACTGGATCGTTCTCTTAATTGCATTAATTGCCCAGTTCATGGTGGTACTTGACGTATCAATCGTGAACGTAGCCCTACCAACAATGCAGCGCTCGCTACACTTCTCGCTTTCAAATGCGCAGTGGGTGATTAATGCCTACGTCCTTACCTACGCCGGTTTCCTTTTACTTGGTGGGCGTGCTGCTGACCTCTTTGGACGTCGCCGTGTTTACTTAAGCGGACTATTTGTATTCGTTCTCGCAAGTCTCGGGGCTGGGTTCGCACACAATGCATCACAAATGATTGCGCTTCGCGCTCTACAAGGTGTCGGCGCTGCGATTCTTTCTCCAGCGACACTCACAATTATTGTCACCACGTTCCAGGGGCCACGCATGCCAAAAGCGATTGGTGCAT
Organism: uncultured Actinomycetes bacterium; assembly: GCA_903826715.1. GTDB lineage: Bacteria > Actinomycetota > Acidimicrobiia > Acidimicrobiales > RAAP-2 > RAAP-2. The sequence goes on along the minus strand of CAIKFN010000064.1, from coordinate 56 downwards.
GGAGCGCAGTAGCGGGAGCAGGCGGCGCCTTTGGAACAATCATTGGTGGACTGCTC
>CAIKFN010000063.1 GCA_903826715.1 uncultured Actinomycetes bacterium | reverse complement strand
TTCTATGGCGACGCTTCATAATCAAGATCAAGTTGCACTGAAAGATGTTCGTCCAGGCGACCTCGTCATTGTTCGAAAAGCGGGCGATGTCATACCTGAAGTTGTTGCAGCAGTCCCTGAAAAAGACTTCAAAAGGAAGTCCGCTTGGAAGTTCCCAACAACGTGTCCTGAATGCGGTGGTGCGTTAGAGCGCGTGGGAGAAGAGTCTGACACGTACTGCGTGAATGCTGCATGCCCCGCTCAACAAATGCAACAAATAATTCATTTCGCATCGAGGGGCGCCCTTGACATTGAAGGTCTCGGTGAGCAGAGAGTCTCTCAGTTGCTTGAAGCTGGACTTATTAGTGATGTTGCTGATCTCTTCACACTTGATGCTGCACGCATTGCGGCACTCGAAGGACTGGGAGAGCTTTCTGCAAACTCTCTAGTGAGCGCGATTGATGGTGCTAAGACAGTGCCGCTCAGCCGCGTACTTGTAGGTCTTGGCATTCGTCACGTTGGACCGGTAGCGGCACGTGAGATAGCAAAAGTGTTCAAAACATACGATTCACTAAAAGCTGCTCCGCTCGAAGTCTTAGAAGCGATTGACGGCATTGGTCCAGTGATTGCGCAATCAATGTTTGAATTTGCCCGCGACCCAGAGAGTGCGCAGCGTTTAGAGAGACTCAAAGCATCAGGTGTCGCGCTCGTCGAGCCTGAAGTTAGCAATGAACTAGAGCAGACACTCAGTGGCAAGGCAGTTGTCGTCACTGGATCAGTTGATGGATATTCTCGTGACGGCGCTGAAGCAGCGATTATTGCCAGGGGAGGCACTTCACCGGGCTCAGTTTCTAAAAAGACGTACTGCGTTGTTGTTGGTGACGCACCAGGGGCTTCTAAGGTGTCTAAGGCTGAAGAGCTCGCCATCCCCATGATTCCAGGCAGTGAGTTTGAATCCCTATTAAATACAGGGGATTACCAGCCGTAGCTGTCCTTAACTAGGGTTATAGACCTAATGGCGTTCACATTCCTTCCAGATCACGAACTAGCCGGCCGGTACCGGATTATTGACCTCATTGGCGTTGGCCACACCGCAGAGGTATACCTCGCTGAAGATCTTTCACTCAATCGCACAGTCGTTGTGAAGGTATTGCTGCCAGAACTCGCAGAGCATGAAGACGTCCGCAGAGCATTTCGCGACAACATTGTTCGCTCGGCGACGCTCAGCCACCCACATCTCGCTCGCGTGTATGACGGTGGTCAAGAACACGGTGCCATCTTTATGATCACTGAATATCTTGGTGGTGGCTCGCTCGAAGACATTCTTTCATCAGGTCGCGTCCTCAACACAGACGACACGGCTCGACTTGGTCGTGATGTAGCGGGTGCACTTAATTACCTTCATGAAAATGGTTTTGTCCACTCCGAACTCACACCTTCGAAGTTGCTCTTTGATGAAGAAGGAATGGTTCGCGTTTCCGATGTAGCTCTTGCGGGCATAGGCACTTTGTATCGTGAGCGACTTTCCCTCGACGATGTTCGCTACTTAAGTCCTGAACAAGTTCTTGGTGAAGAAGTAACTGAAAAAACTGATGTCTACGCACTCGCACTCATCATGTATGAAGCAGTAACGGGTGAAGCACCATTTGATGAAATGACACCAGAAGCAGTCCTGCGCCAGCGCATTCACTCCCCATTGCCAGTACACCCAGAACTCGGAACCTTGGACATGATTCTTGCTCAAGCCGCAATCCCAGACCCTCGAATGCGCCTTGATGCTGGACAGTTCTCAAATCGACTCTCAGGGGTCACTAGTGATTCATTGCCACTCGTTGTCATGCAGTCAAGTGGACCAACACCGTTGCTACAACAGTCGCTCAACAACCAAGCGCCTCGCGAAACAATTGGTTTCAATGCACCATCTCCTGATCAGCTGTTTGGAAACACACAAGCCGTTCCAACCGCATTCCCACTACCGCAGCAGCCTCGTCCAGTGAGCTCAACTCCACAACCAGTGCAAAATGAGTTCCGCGAAGCACGTAGACGCACACCTATTACGTATGACTCAATGCCGCCATCACGCACACCTCGTAAGGGGCGCTTTGGATTCTTGCTTGCAGCAATTCTCATTGCGGTCGTTGCTGTTGGTGGCGGGGTTGCATACGAGATGGGACTCTTTACTACTAAGCACACTGTGCCGTCACTTATTGGGCTCACTTCAACGCAGGCTCAGAGTCTTTTAAAGTCTGATGGTGACCCATTCACAATTGCAGAAACTCAGTCAGTCTCTTCTGCAACTGTTGCTAAGGGCAACATTGTCAGCCAGTCAGTTCCTGTTGGCACCGCTGGCAAGGCCGGACTAGTTATTCAGGTACAAATTTCGACTGGCCCAACTATGGTCACGCTCCCTACCAATTTGGTTGGCGAAGACTGTGTTACAGCAACGCAGCAACTGACAAAACTCAAACTCAGCGCTCAATGTCCAACGTCTGCACAGGTCTCTTCTGCAACCGTGCCTTCAGGACGCATTGCTAGCTATAGCTATAACAAGACCAACAATCCAACTCAGGTACCAGCAAACGCAACCGTGGTGCTGAGTGTTAGTTCTGGAGCAGGAGCAGCAACTGGTTCGACCACAACAACACTTGCACCAAGCGCAGGAACAGTTTCAGTTCCAAATGTTGTGGGCATGAATCCTGCACAGACGCTTGCCGCAATGAAGACAGCCTTGCTCTACTACGCAACAACTGGTCCGGGGTCGAACACGGGCAAATGGTTGAGTGTTGTTTCGCAATCTCCAGC
>CAIKFN010000062.1 GCA_903826715.1 uncultured Actinomycetes bacterium | reverse complement strand
GAATTGTTAAGCACAGTTACTTAGTGCAGTCAGCTGATGAAATTCCACGCGTTGTTGCAGCTGCGTTCTACATTGCAACAACGGGGCGACCTGGACCAGTGCTCATTGACTTCCCAAAAAATGTTTCTCTAGAAACTATGGAGTGGTACTGGCCATCATCAGTTGAAGAACTCGACCTTCCTGGATATCAGCCCGAAGTTGCTCTCGACATGGACGCTGTAAATGCCGCAGCGGAACTCATTAACCAGGCGGAGCGTCCAATTCTCTACGTAGGTGGAGGAACTATTAAATCCGACGCCTCAAAGGAACTACTGGCCTTTGCCGAGCGAACTGGCATGCCAGTTGTTACAACGCTCCAAGCTCGTGGTGCGTTCCCAGACTCACATGAACAGCACCTCGGAATGCCAGGAATGCACGGAACGTACACGGCCGTTACCGCGATTCAGCAATCAGACCTTCTAATTTCACTCGGCGCTCGTTTTGACGACCGAGTGACTGGAAAGGTCTCAACATTTGCACCGCACGCCAAGATCATCCACGTTGACATTGACCCGGTTGAGTTCAACAAGATTAAGAAGGTGAATGTTGCGATTCAGAGCAACATCGCCGCCGCGCTGAGCGCGCTTGATCAAACGGGAACAAAGCCAAAGAACCTCGATGTCTGGTGGAAGCAACTGAACGCTTGGCGTGAAGAGTTCCCACTCTTTTATGAAGCGCAGCAAGAAGGCTCGCCGCTTCGACCTCAAATGGTTATTGAAGCAATCAACAAGAGCTCTAAGCCCGGAACGATTGTATCTACAGACGTTGGTCAGCACCAAATGTACGCAAGTCAATTCTGGAAGTTTGAAGAGCCACGTACATGGCTCTCATCTGGAGGAGCAGGAACAATGGGCTTCGGTCTTCCTGCAGCGATTGGCGCCAAGGTTGGCGCCCCAGACACAACTGTTTGGGCAATTGTTGGTGATGGTGGAGTTGTTATGACCATTCAAGAGCTCCTCGCCGCCAGTGCAGCAGGAATCAACATCAAGGTTTGCATTCTTAACAACGAATTCCTCGGCATGGTGTATCAGTGGCAGCAACTTGTCTATGACGGTCGACTTTCACACGTTGCGCTCCCGAGCCCTGACTTCGTCAAGATTGCAGAAGGTATGCACTGCGTAGGAATCAAGGCAACCACCGAAGCGCAGATGCACGCAGCAATTAAGCAAGCCAATGAAATCAACGACCGTCCAGTCGTGATTGACTTTAGAACTGATGCCAGTGAAAACGTATGGCCAATGGTTCACGCCGGTGCTTCAAACGACGACATCATTGTTCACCCAAGACAGCGAGGCAACTAATGAACTCACATGAAATCATTGAAGAAGTAATTCACACGCCTGTACGACTGCACATCTTGTCAGTGAAGGTAGAGAACAAGCCTGGTGTGCTTATGCGCATTGCGGGGCTCTTCACGCGTCGAGGATTTAACATCTACTCACTCTCGGTGGCCCCGTCTGAACTCGGTGCTCGTTTTTCTCGAGTAACAATCGTTGTTGACGCCGAATCTGCACCACTTGAACAAATTGTTGGACAGCTCAACAAACTTATCAACGTTGTGGAGATCTCGGACCTTTCACCAAAGGACGCCGTAGAGCGTGAACTGCTTATTGCCACCGTTCCAACGCACGTTGATGTGCGCACACCTCTGCTCGACATCATTGCATCAGCGAACGCCGCAATTATTGACGTGGACAGCTCTGCGGTGACCATTATGTTGGCGGGAACTCCGTCGGCTTGTGACGATTTAGAGCGTGAATTAGAGGCATTTACCAACGTTGAGCTCTACCGGACCGGTCGTGTGGCATTGCCTAGACTTGGTACTCCGGCCTAGGCCAAAAGATCGAATAAGAAGAAAGAACAACTATGACAACCATGTTTTATAAGCAGGATGCAAAACCTGAGCTGCTAAAGGATAAGAAGATTGCAATCCTTGGATACGGCTCACAAGGTCACGCACACGCGCTCAACCTTCACGAATCGGGCTACAACGTAGTTGTTGGACTTCGCCAAGACTCTTCTTCAGTCGCTAAGGCTGAAGCAGCTGGACTTAAGGTCATGTCGATTGCTGACGCTTCGAAGTGGGCAGACATCATCATGATCCTTGTTCCAGATACTGAGCAGAAGAAGACCTACGACAACGAGATCGCACCTGGTCTTGAAGCTGGAAACCTCATCTTGTTCGCACACGGATTCAACATTCGCTTCGACCTCATTAACCCACCAGACAACGTTGACGTTGCCATGGTGGCTCCAAAGGGCCCAGGTCACCTTGTACGTCGCACCTACTCAGAAGGTGGCGGAGTTCCTGCACTTGTTGCAGTGCACCACGATGCAACTGGTAACGCTCACGCACTTGCCCTTGCGTACGCCGACGGGATCGGTGCCACACGCGCCGGAGTTCTAGAGACGACATTCACTGAAGAAACTGAAACTGACCTCTTTGGAGAGCAGGCAGTTCTTTGTGGTGGAGTTTCAGCGCTTGTTAAGGCTGGATACGAAACTCTCGTAGAAGCTGGCTACCAGCCAGAGTCTGCGTACTTTGAGTGCCTTCACGAACTCAAGCTCATTGTTGACCTTATGTACGAAGAAGGAATTACTGGAATGCGTTACAGCGTT
>CAIKFN010000061.1 GCA_903826715.1 uncultured Actinomycetes bacterium | reverse complement strand
GAAGGACCATATGCGGGTGAAGGCGGAGTACTTCGACACGGCACACCATTTGAAATTGCAACACAGGGATCAGTCAATACTCGTCACGGTGTCGAGCGATGTGTTCGCTACGCCTTTGAGCGTGCCAACAACCTCAGTCGCAAGAAGCTCACCCTTGTTCATAAGACCAACGTGTTGACGTTCGCTGGTGAACTTTGGTCACGAGTAGTTCGTGAAGTTGGCGCTGAGTATCCAGAAGTCGAAGTTGATTACAACCACGTAGATGCAGCGTGTATTTACCTGGTAGAAGATCCTTCACGTTACGGAATCATTGTGACTGACAATCTCTTTGGTGACATCTTGAGTGACCTCGCGGGCGCAGTTTCTGGCGGTATTGGTTTTGCCGCATCTGCAAACCTTGACCCTACGAAAAAGAGCGCATCAATCTTTGAGCCAGTCCATGGAGCTGCTCATGACATTGCTGGTAAGAACCTCGCTAATCCACTCGCCGCAGTGTCTTCAGCGATTCTTATGCTGGAGCACTTGGGTGAAAATGACGCGGCAAAGCGAATCACACAAGTTGTGCAAGCATTTAAGGGTGACGTAGCGTCACTAGGAACATCTGGAATCACGAAACAACTAATAGGGGAGCTGTAATGCCGATTACACCAACAAAGAAGATCTGGTTCGATGGAGAACTTGTTGACTGGGAAAAGGCCACGACTCACGTCCTCAGCCACACACTGCACTACGGCACTGGAGCGTTTGAAGGCATTCGTGCTTACATGACTGACAAAGGTCCAGCAATCTTCCGTCTCGAAGAGCACATGTCTCGTTTAGCAGATAGCTGCAAGATCCTGATGATGGATCTTCCCTACAGTGTCGAAGAACTTTGCAAGGCTGCAGTTGACACCGTTAAGGCAAACGACGTGAAAGAAAACATTTACCTTCGTCCTCTCGTTTACCTCGGTTACGGCGAAATGGGAATCTTCCCACTTAATTCACCGGTTAACACCATCATCGCGGTGTGGCCATGGGGTGCATACCTTGGTGACCACGGCTCAGCAAATGGTGTTCGCATGAAGATTTCATCATGGGCACGCCACCATCCAAACTCAATGCCGACAGCTTCTAAGACTGTTGGAGGGTACGTGAACTCGAGTCTCGCAAAGGTTGAAGCAGTAAAGGCTGGATACGATGAAGCAATCATGCTCGGGACCGATGGAAAAATTTCTGAATGCACCGGAGAAAACTTGTACATTGTAAAAAATGGAAAGATCATCACACCACCAGCTTCTGGCGCGGGCGCACTAAGCGGCATCACACTCAACAGCGTTTCGAAGATTGCCAGCGACCTTGGTTACGAGCTGGCTTTTGAATCAATGCGTCGTGACGACCTCTACCTTGCAGACGAGGCATTCCTTTCTGGAACCGCTGCCGAAATTGTTCCGATTGCGTCTGTTGATGACCGCCCAGTTGGTAACGGCAAACCGGGACCAATTACCATGGCCATCCAAAAGACCTATCTTGCAGCGGTGCGAGGCGAGCTACCCCAGTACGAAAGTTGGCTGACCCGGGTCTAGCCCTGTGTGCCAATGGTTGGCAGAACGCTCTAACCTAGTGAAATGGCTCAACCTTCATTTTCACCAGTTCCCGCTGGCGGAGAAGTTCGACTAACAGCAGAAACATCAATTCCTGAAATTGGCCGCCCCCAAAAAGCTGGCATGCAGCGCCACGCCACTCTTGGTTCTGATAAAGGTCAGGGCACACATGCTCCAGGTGAAGGCTTTGCACTAACGATTGCGAAGAATGAATGCGCAAAGTTGCACTTCGAGAATCACGACGATGCACACGATGTTGAATGCGGCATCGCACTTATTGCTGCAAAGCGGGCAAGTCTTATTGGCAGGGGGCCAACACTTGTTGATGTTCATGTGGCTCTTGACATCTTTGAGCTTCGTTCAACTCCAGTGATTGCACGATCGCAGGCAGAAGCATTTACAGGACTCGGTCATTCTTACGTTAAGCAGCGTGCGTTTGTTGATTCTGTAACAAATTCACAATTAGTAACGCCCTAGTTAAGGATAAAAATGAGTTTCTCTCTCAATGAAGAACAACGCGCTTTTCGTAACATGATGCGTGGATTTGTAGATGAACAAATCGCACCAAATGCGGAGCACTACGACCGCGAACAGGCTTACCCACAGAAGAGTTATGACGCATGCGTAAAAATAGAGCTTCCTTCACTTCAGATTCCAGTTGAATACGGAGGTGCAGGTGCTGACATGGTCACCCAAGCAATCATGGCTGAAGAAATCTCACGTGGTTGTGCGTCAACTGGTGTAACAATTCTGATTTCCAAGTTGGGCATGCTGCCGATCATGAACTTTGCTTCTGAAGAAATCAAGCACCAGTATTTGCCTCGAATTGCAACAGGGGAGATTCAGGCTTCGTACTGCCTTTCTGAAGCTGATGCGGGTTCAGACGTTGCCTCAATGAGAACTCGCGCGGTGAAAGATGGAGATGACTGGATCATTAATGGTTCGAAGTACTGGATTACCAATGCAGGGGTCTCTGATACGTACACGGTGTTTGCATCAACTGATCCTGAGGCAAAAGGTCGGGGCATTACATGTTTTCTAGTTGAAAAAGACTGGCCAGGAGTTTCTTTTGGCAAACACGAAGACAAGATGGGACTTCGTGGTTCTCCCACAAGCGAAGTCATTTTTAAAGATGTGCGAGTTCCTGATTCACATCGAGTTGGAGACATTGGCCAGGGATTCACAATTGGTATGCACACTCTTGACCGTTCACGCCCAACGATTGGTGCCCAAGCGGTAGGAATTGCCCAAGCAGCAATTGATTACGCCGGGAATTACATGAAGGGTCGCAAAGCTTTCGGTGGCACCATTGCTGACTTTCAGGGACTTCGCTGGATGCTTGCGGACATGGCAATTCGAACTGAAGCAGCACGTGCCATGGTGTACACGGCTTGCGCCGCAATTGATGCAGGGGACCCTGACAAGAATCTCAGTTACCTAGGTGCTGCAGCGAAGTCATTTGCGTCAGATACGGCAATGAGCGTTGCAACTGATGCAGTACAGCTGCTTGGTGGTTACGGATTCACTAAAGAGTTCCCAGTAGAACGCTTTATGCGTGACGCCAAGATCACACAGATCTACGAAGGAACAAATCAAATTCAGCGCATTGTTGTAGCTAAGCACCTGCTTAAGTAGATACGTGACTATTTCTAATTCATCGGCAGACTATGTTCGTCGTGGTCTTTTAAAAATTAACGCAAAGAATGTGCTTGACGTTGTCGACACACTTGATCTTCGACCGACTGGAAAAATTAATCCTGTAATTGGAGTCCCACTTCGCAATTTGCAGCAAAAGCGAGACGTAACAGCGTTCGCATCCACAGCTCCAATTGCAGCAGTGAAGGCGATATTGGAGATTCTTGCACTTGATCCGATGGAAAAAATTATTGAAGCGCTTGGTGACAACGCAGAACTTCCAACCTTTGAGCAAATGCAATCTGCGGTTGATCAACTGCTTGTTGATGGTTCTACGACAGATGATGTTGTTGCTCTTATGGCATTCGCAATAGGCGAAGAGTTCCCAGCTGGCCCACACTGCCAGAAGCTTTTCGAAGAGCGTTCAGACTTTGCACTTGCGCCACTTCCTGAAGGTTCGCTAGCGGTAACATCATTTTTCACACCAAAAGTTGTTGATCCAGCAATCAAAGAGCAACGTCTAGCTCGTAAAGAAGCCCAGAAGAAAAAGAAGAAGCGTAACTAGTTATTCTTTTCAGTACGTAGTGAACTGAAAAGAATAACAAGGCCCGCAGCGCTCAGAACAAGCCCTGCAATCTGAACCCCAAGTGATCCGCTGTGCGATTGCTGACCCAAGAGCATTTTCTCGTCTATTGCGCGAACAATTCCCCAGATGATTAGACCAGTTCCAGTTATAACTCCTGGACGTTTTACAAACTTTGATTCAGTGATCAATGCCAACCACAGCAGTGCGTCTTCTGTACCTTGAATAAGTGGCACAGGAACGCGCTTACCTATCTGTCCAGAATAATGAATCCCAAACCATTGATTCGTTATGTGTCCACCACCTGCAACCATGAACTGTGGACCGAGAACTCGACCGAGTGCCCAACCAGCAATGAGTGCAGGAATAAGTGCATCTGAGAATGTAGCGAGTGAAACTTCAGGCCAGTATTTACGTTTGAGTACTATCCCAATAGGAATTGCTAATGCGATTCCACCAAAGCTTGAAAGCCCTCCTTGCCAAATTGCGAAACAGCGCACAATGTGGCCAGAGTAATAAGACCAATTAGTAGCAATGTTTGCGAGACGAGCTCCAACAAGCCCACTTACGATTAGCCAACTAGCGAACGATGCAAAGTGTGATGAATTAATTTGCGCTTTTGATATTCGTTTTTCAGCATAAATGTACGCAATGTACGCTGCAATCGCTAGCCCAAAACCGTAAATGTGAAATACGAGAGGTCCTATGTGAAACGAAGTGGGGAAGGCTGACACTTTTTAAGCGCGAACTCTTCCAACACCCGCAAAGCCGTACCCAAGGCGAACACCCACAATGTGAACACGAGTGCCAGAATGTTCTGCTTCAATCATTCTTCCTCCGCCTACGTACATAGAAACGTGCTCGTCACCGTGCCACCCATAGAACAAAAGATCGCCGGGCTGAATGTTATAAAGCGGTACACGAACGGTGTCATTCCACTGACTACCGGAGTAGTGGGGTAGGGAAATTCCAACGGCGGCGTACGCCAGCATGGTGAGTCCAGAGCAGTCAACACCGCGGTGACTCGCTCCTCCCCATGAGTACCAAACACCAATAAATGTTTCCGCTGCGCGAACTGCTCTGCCGCCAAGAGTGTTTGGTGGTGGCGCTGGAATTCCGTTTGGTCTAGCTTTCGAAAGTGTTTTGCCATCGGCTGCTGCTTGCGCAGCTTCTAATTGGTAAATAATTTTTCCGATGTTGCCTTTTACGTGATTGAGTGTCGCCTTCAAATTTCTTTGAAGGCCTTGTGCTTTATTGAATGCACTTTTAGCGACTGCATCTGCGCCAGCTGCTGCGGCCTGCTCTTGCGCCAAAATGCTTCTCTCTTGGGTGAGCTGAATCTTGTAATTCTTTAGTCCAGCGATAGTGTTTGATACATTTCCCATGGCAAGTTGGTTGTAGACATTTGTTGCACCAATCTTTGAGGCATCCGATGAGAACAGTGGATTTGTGACGCTGCGTGCACCAGCATTGACATAGGCAAAGACTGCATCTGATTGAAGTTGCGCATTTCCTTTTGTAACTCTTGATTCAATGCTTTTGACGGTTGCCTGAGTATTGGCAATCTCGTGATTGATTTTGTTTAACTTCAACTGCGCCAAGTCAAACTTCTGTCCGAGGACTTCTACTTGCTGATTTATCTTGTTGATCTGCTTTAAAAGTGCGGCAGCTTGCGCGCGAGCAGCTTTGAGTGTTTGAGCTCCGGATTGGCGCGGCGAAATTAACAGGGTGCTGGTGCACACTGTCACAATGGCCAGGGCTGTAAGCAACCACTGAGTCGTGGAGTTGGCCGTAGCGTCGATAGGCGCTCTGAGCGCTCGACGAGTCATACCAACAAGGCTAGTTTGCCCGGAGCAACTTTGGGACGTCGCAAGCCTGTGAATGTTCTAAAAAACCTGGTCAAAGGGTGTCTATTTTCCAAATATTTGTGAAGAGTTCCCAAGTGTCTGCCTAATTTCTGCACAGAATAGGCTCGTTCCTATGTCACAGCGCTCAAAACATCTTCCACGTCGTAGTTGCCTCTCAACACCTGGATCTTCGGACCGGTTTCTGGCCAAGGCACCGACGGCCAAAGCCGATTTTTCATTCCTTGACCTCGAGGATGCAGTAGCTCCTAACGAAAAAGTTGCTGCACGCGCAAAGGTTGTTAACGCAATTCGAACACTCGACTGGGACGATCGAGTTCTCTGTGTTCGCGTGAATGCTTGGGACACAGTGTGGACTTACGGAGACGTTATTGAAGTAGTAGGCAACGCTGGAACACGACTTGACGAAATCATGATGCCTAAGGTCCAGTCCGCAGCAGAAGTGGTTGCTATGGACTTGCTACTTACGCAGGTTGAAAAGAACTCAGGACTTCCAGTAGGCCACATTGGACTTGAATGCCAGATTGAAACCGCCCAGGGGCTAATCAATGTTGAAGAGATCTGCGCAGCTTCACCTCGCATTGAATCCATTGTCTTTGGCCCAGCAGACTTCGCCGCCTCAATTGGCATGCCCGTCACCACCATTGACGAAACAATTCACACCGCACAGCCTTCGAATCCATTCAGCTACGTGTTCGCCAAGATTCTGATGGCAGGACGTGCCAATGGACTTCACGTCATTGACGGTCCTTTTCTTAAGGTTCGTGACCTTGATGCACTTCGTCTCGCCGCAGGAGTTAGTGCGTCTTATGGCTACGACGGGAAATGGGCTTTAACACCAGATCAAGCCCTTGTGCTCAATGAGGTCTACTCACCAAGCCAAGACATGTTCGACAAGTCATTTGACATCCTCGACATCTACAAGGTTGCGACCGAGCAAGACGGAACTGGCGCACTCATGATGGGTGACGAGATGATTGATGAAGCATCAGCCAAGATCGCCCAGTCATTTGTTACTCGTGGTGAGCGTTCAGGAATGAAGCGCAGCCCTAAATAATCTGAATACCGACTGAAATGGTCGGGATTTTAGGCATTTAAGGTGGG
>CAIKFN010000060.1 GCA_903826715.1 uncultured Actinomycetes bacterium | reverse complement strand
TCCACCATCAGTACTGTCATAGACCTGGTAGCCCGTAATTGGTGATCCACCAGTACTGGTTGGTGTGCTCCAGGTCACACCAACTGAAGAACTCGAAGAACTACTGGCGACTGCACTGAGAAGATTTGGGGCACTCGGAGGAGCTATTGGTGCTGGCGTAATTGGCCCCAGTGGTGATGACTGTGCTGATGTGCCCAAAGAGTTGGTAGCCGTCAAAGCGAAATAGTAAGACGTACCCGTAGTCAGTGGCGAAACAGTAATCGAATTGGTGACAATATTTGTCGTTTTGGGTTGTAACGAACTAGTAGTTGCACCCGAATACAGCGAGTACGAGGTAGCGCCACTCACCGCTGGCCACGAGAGCGTGACCGAAGTTGGAGAAATTGAGCTCACCGCCAGTCCCGTTGGTTGAGATGGTGCAACTGCTGGGTTAAAATTAAATGCGGCCAGACTTCCAGGGGCTCCAGGTGTTCCAAGACCAGTCGGTCCGTTGTAGCCGGAAATTGACTTTGTTGCATCACACAGATAGTTCGCGCACGTGCCTACGTTGCCACTTGTCACATGATAAAACGATGTCGAGTTCGCATAAAGATTCGCCGCCGGGTGAATGGTAGATCCCGAAGCATTATTTTCTAATCCGTAGAGTGCCGCGATGATTGGCGAAGCGAGACTTGTTCCGCCAACAATGAGCCAACCACCTTGTGAATACGTGTCATAGACCCAAAATCCAGTTGAAGGATCTGCGAGAGCAGAGATGTCAGCAGTCACTCGATTTAAGCACTTGCTAGTTGTATTTGATGCAGTCAGTGCAGCAGCCATGAACGAACTTTGCCATTGCGCTGGCGTCTCACGTGCACTACATCCCGCACCTGCACCACCAGAAGTGTTGTTCCACACCTTTTCTGAGGCGCTAGAGCTACGAGAACCGGTATTTGTCTGCTGTAAAAGCGATGTTCCACCAACAGCAATGACGTCTGGCGCTGTTGCGGGGAATAAAAGCTGTCCAGCAGTGTCGCCAGATGATGCCGTTACTGCAACTCCAGGGTGCGTGTAGTAGGTAGCAGCGTCAGTTGGGTCAGTCGATGACTCTGCGCCACCGTAACTATTTGAAACTGCAATTGCGCCCATTGACACCGCAGTGTTCACTGCGCTGCCGAGCGATGCTGAAGTTGCTTGCGAGGCTTCCATGAGAAGGATCTGACAATTTGGGCAAATAGCACTTACTGCTTGCACGTCCAATGAGATTTCTACGTCCCAGCCTGAGCTACCTGAAATTGGAGCACCACTCTGAGCAAATTGCTGGATGACACAACTTGTATTCGTTTTTGAAACTACCCCACTAGTGCAGGCAGGGATTCCGAATTGTGCTCGGTATGCATTTAGGTCACTGACAATATTGGGGTCAACGGTATAGTCGACAATGGCGACGATTTGACCTTTCCCACCATTACCTTGTGCGAGCGCTGCAGCGTTATAAGCCGACTGAAGGTAGCAAGGGTCGTATGCACCGTTACCGCCAGTTACCGCAGCTGCTGGAGCGTTGGTGTCTCCTAGACCACATAAAGAAACATTTGAAGATGTGGTTGACGGAATTGCGGCTGGCGCATTTCTTGCAGATGCTTGTGTCACAAGTTGTGCTGTGCACCTAAGAATTCCGGGATCAGTCAAATTAGAACAAGTGTTTACGTCAGTCTCACCATTGTCACCGTGGTGTACGTCGTACCCAGCGCCAGAATATGCAGAAAAATTATCTCCGTAGCCGTAACCATGCCCATCAGCTGCTGCAATGCCCGGCGTGAAGGAAATCAAGATAATGGTGGCAATCGCAGGGAGAAGTGCTCGTTGAAATTTTATAGACATATTTTCCTATTTAATAATATTTAAAAGTATTGTAATCGTACTTTCCAACCATAAATAATGTCTAATTCGAACTAAATCATCCCCGAAACAGGCTGATTGCACTATTTGGGCTTGATTATGGTGCGAAGACTAACGGTACGTTGAGAGTTGCTTTGGGTTGTTGTTTTCTCATACACACAACGGTCACGGTTCTGCCTGGAAAAGTTCACAGAATCAACTACTGGATCCGAATGCCAGAAATAGCGCGCGCAATAACGAGGCGCTGGATTTCTGAAGTCCCTTCGAAAATCGTGTAGATCTTTGAGTCGCGGTGCCAGCGTTCTACTGGGTACTCGCGAACGTAGCCGTAACCACCAAGAATCTGAATTGCTTCTTCAGTTACCTTCACGGCAGTTTCTCCGGCGAACAACTTAGACATTGAGCCTTCTCCGTTTAGGAAAGGCTTTCGAGTTGCGGCCATCCATGAGGCCCGCCACACAAGTAGACGTGCAGCGTCAATCTGAGTCTTCATGTCAGCAAGCTTGAAGGCAATTGCCTGGTTCTCAATGATTGCGCGACCGAACTGCTTGCGCTCCTTGGCGTAGTCAAGTGCGTATTCGTATGCAGCACGTGCAATTCCAAGAGCCTGCGCTCCTACTGCTGGGCGTGTGGCTTCAAATGTCGCCATTGCCGCTTGAACGTTAGAAGACTTTCCTTCACGAGCACGAGCAAGACGCTCATCGAGCTTCTCTTTGCCACCCAAGAGACAGCTTCCTGGAATGCGACAATCTTCGAGCACGACTTCTGCGGTGTGAGATGCACGAATACCCATCTTCTTAAACTTCTGTCCTTGACGGATTCCCTTGGTGCCTTCTGGGATAACAAATGATGCCTGTCCGCGACCCTTGAGCTCTGGTTCCACTGAAGCAACGATGATGTGAATGTTTGCAATGCCACCGTTAGAGATCCAGGTTTTGGTTCCGTTAAGAACCCATTCGTCTGTCTTCTCGTCATAGACCGCACGTGTGCGAAGTGACGATACGTCTGATCCAGCATCAGGCTCAGAAACTCCGAAGGCCGCAAGCTTCACGTCTCCCGGTGTTCCGTAGCACTGAGGGAGATACTCACCAATTTGTTCAGGTGTTCCATTTCCAAAGAGTGCAGCAACACCAAGTGATGTTCCAAGCAGTGCCATGGCAAGTCCGGCGTCACCCCACGCAAGCTCTTCCAAGGCAATCATCATCTTGATACCAGTCGGGTCACCGAAGCAGTCAGCAATAAAGTCAACAGAGTAGATGCCGAGTTCAGCGGCGCGCTTAATAAAGTCCCAAGGAGTTTCTTCGCGCTCATCCCACTCAGATGCAATAGGGCGCATTTCGTTAACAGCAAAACCGTGCAGCCATTCCTGGAGGGTCTTTTGCTCTTCGTTTAGTTCAAGTGAAAATTCAGCCATGGCTTATCTTTCTTATTCAGGATTACTCGTGAGTAAGTAGATTAGCAATGTCAGGGTAAAAGCAGAACCGCCGCCCGAAGGCGGCGGTTCTTTACTACTAATTCGGTTGGTTAGTTCAGGATAACGCGCTTGGCGAGAGGGCCGCGATCGCCGGGTTCGATGTCGAACTCAACTTGCTGACCTTCTACGAGGGTCTTGCGACCTTCGCCCTGAATCTCCGAGTAGTGAACAAAAACGTCAGGCTGGCCATCGCAAGCGATAAAGCCCCAACCCTTTTCGTCATTGAACCACTTAACGGTTCCTACAGCCACTGTGGGCCTCCTTGTTTCTTTTAGCTCAGCTTTC
>CAIKFN010000059.1 GCA_903826715.1 uncultured Actinomycetes bacterium | reverse complement strand
CGTATTCAAGAACGTCAACGTTTAGCTCGTCTTCAACAATTCCTTCGGGTGGCATTGGCGCACCCACTGGCAAGAACACCAGCGCACGAGCGAGAGGTTGGCGAACCTTAACTCCAGCTTCTGCACGTGAAGCGCGACCTAGAGAAGTAAGTCTGCGAGCAACGTCCATTGATTCTTCAAGTGCGACATTTCTCATCTCAGGGTTACTCTTTGGCCAGTCAGCGAGGTGAACCGAGTCAGTTTCTTTCACGTCAAAGAGTTCTGCATACATTCGCTCTGAAACAAACGGAATGAATGGAGCCATAATCAGCGTGATGCGTTGCAAGACTTCGAGCAAGGTTGCCTGAGCTGCGAGTGAGTCTGAACGTGGAACATTCGGATCAGTGCGCCAGAAACGACGACGACTGCGACGTACATACCAGTTCGACAAGTCATCAATCAGGTCGTGCAGTGCGTCGCAACCACTGAGTGGTTCGTAGCCATCGAGCGCAGCTGTTACTGCAACGGTGACGCTTTCGAGTCGAGAAAGAATCCACTTATCGATTTCTTGTCGGTCCTTCGGTGCTGGAATATCTGGATCAGCAGGATCAAAGTTGTTTAGAGATGCGTACGTGGTGAAGAAACTAAATGTGTTCCAAAGTGTTGCGAGCGTGTCGCGAAGTGAGGCATCAATGGCGCCGAGACCAGCACGAGTTGAAGTCCACGGTGATCCTTGACTAAACATCCACCAGCGAAGTGGGTCCGCTCCACGAGTATTGAGCACTTCCCATGGGTCAATAACGTTTCCAACGGACTTACTCATCTTCTTTCCGGTTTCGTCAACTATGTGACCGAGACACAGCACGTGCTCGTATGGAGATTTACCGAAAACCAGCGTGTTCACCGCAAGCAGTGAATAGAACCATCCACGCGTTTGGTCAATTGCTTCAACGACTAACTGTGCCGGGAACTGCATGGCTTCTTTTGACCCAGCAACATGTGGGAACCCAACTTGTGCTGCAGGCATTGCGCCAGAGTCGAACCAGGCATCAATGACCGGGATTTCACGTACTGCTTCTTTTCCACACGTGCGACAATTCATCTTGATGTCATCAATGTTTGGGCGGTGAGGATCGAGCTTTGACTGGTCTGTGCCAGTTAGTTCAGAGAGTTCTGCGAGTGAGCCAACACATGTGAAGTGATTATCTTCGCAGGCCCAAATAGGAAGCGGCGTTCCCCAGTAGCGGTCTCGAGAGAGGGCCCAGTCAACGTTGTTATTGAGCCACTCTCCCATTCGGCCATCTCGAATGTGTGCAGGGTGCCAGTCAATGCCAGCATTCTCAGAAATCAGTTGTTCTTTGAACTTGCTCGTTGCAATGTACCAACTTGGCTTAGCCCAGTAAATAATTACCGTGCCACAGCGCCAGCAGTGCGGCAGTGAGTGAGTGAAATCGAAGCGACGAAGAAGAATGCCACGTTTTTCCAGTTCGTTGTTAATACCAGCGTTCGCTTCACGAACACCTTGACCCTCAAGCCATGGAATGTCAGAGGTGAACTTTCCGTCTTGGCCAACGGGATTAACAATTGGAAGTCCAAACTGGCGACAATTGACTCGGTCAATTTCACCAAAGGCTGGTGACTGGTGAACAAGTCCGGTTCCGTCTTCTGTCGTTACATAGTCGGCAGGGATCACGTAACAGGTGTCAACACCGTCTGGGTATTTCACGTCATCAAATGGACGCTCGTAGTGAACGTTTAGAAGATCAGTCCCCTTCAGCGTGGCGTTGGCTTTAATGCCTTCACCAAATACCGATTCAATGAGTGCTTCAGCCACCACAACACCGTCAACAACTGCGTAGGTAACGTCAGGGTTTACGGCAATAGCAACGTTTGATGGAAGCGTCCAAGGAGTTGTAGTCCACACCGCTAGGTGCGTTGCACCCTTCAGTCCACCGTGGGCGTCAGCGTCAGTAATGCGAAGCTTTATGTAGCAACTCTCATCAAGTTCATCAGCGTACGCACCAGGTTGTGCGAGCTCGTGCGAAGAAAGCGCAGTGCCGCAACGTGCACAGTACGGAACAACTTTGTAGTCCTTGTAGAGGAGCTCGCGGTCAAAGAGTTGTTGGAGCTGCCACCATACTGATTCCACATATTGCGGGGTGTAGGTGTAATAGGCATTTTCCATGTCGGTCCAGTAACCAATACGGTTAGTGAGTTTTTCGAACTCTCCAACGTAGGTAAGAACTGACTCTCGACAGAGTCGTGTGAACTCGGCAATGCCAACTTCTTCTTCAATTGCCTTCTTGCCAGAAATACCGAGTTGCTTTTCAACTTGTACTTCTACAGGTAGTCCGTGAGTGTCCCATCCGGCTCTACGTGCAACGAAGTGCCCATTCATTGTTTGGTAACGACAGAAAAGGTCTTTGTAAACACGGGCCCATACGTGGTGAAGACCAGGCATTCCGTTCGCGGTTGGAGGGCCTTCGTAAAAGATCCAAGGGGTTTTTCCTTCGCGCTGGCTCATTGAGCGTGCAAAAACGTCGTTCTTCTCCCACCGAGCAAGCTCGGCTTCCTCAATGGCCACAAAATCAAGTTCGGCACTGACGGGGCGAAATACCACGGGTCTCCTTAAATAATCACCT
>CAIKFN010000058.1 GCA_903826715.1 uncultured Actinomycetes bacterium | reverse complement strand
GACAACTTGGCAAAGAGTCCCGCCAGCAATCCAACTGCGCCGTAGAGGCCAGCCAGAACGTCAGCAATAGGTGCGCCAATCTTCGTGGGCTCTCCCTCAGCGGTTCCAGTGACCCCCATAATTCCTGAGCGAGCTTGCGCGAGTAAATCAAATGATGGGTCACTCGCAACTGGGCCACCAGACGATGCGGGAGTAATGCTTATCCAAACACAATCTGGGTTCAGCTCTTTTAGCTTTTCAATGTTGAGGGCACGAAGTTGTTTAGGAAGAAAGTTTTCAACTACGGCGTCGGCTTGTTGAACGAGTTTTCCAACAGCGTCGAAATCTTTTGCATCACGTAGATCAGCAACAACATTTCTACGATGACGGTTCACTGCTAGGTAGTAGGTGGCATCGTCTCCAAAACGCGGAGGAGCAAGACCTCGCACTGGGTCACCTTCTGGACCCTCAATTTTTATGACATCGGCCCCAAGGTCTCCAACGATCATTGAGCACAGCGGTCCGGCGAGCACCCTCGAAAAATCTAGAACTCGAACGCCTTCAAGCGGGAGTCCAGTTCCAATGTTGCAAGGTGCAATGTCCCAGGTCACGTTAGAACTTAGGATTTCTCAACGAAGCGATGCATGTGTTCGGCAAGGTCGTTCACAATTTCAAAACATTCAGGAATAATTCCACCAAGTCTTAAAAAGCCATGAGTCATACCCTCTGCTTCGAGAAGTTCAACCTCTACACCGAAGTGTTCGAGCAGACCCGTGTACGCAACTCCCTCATCTCGAAGTGGATCACATTCAGCGACTACGACAATCGCTGGAGGAGAGTTAGTTAAGTCGCTCGCCATGAGTGGTGAAACACGCGGATCTGTGTGGTCTTGGTATCCATTTAGATATTGAAGATAGTCAGAACGCAATTGGTCGTTGTCCAGCATAAAACCACTTCCGTAGGCATGAGAAGACTCGGTCACAATTTCTGGACCCATTGCTGGATTAATGAGAACTTGAGCGACAATGTTTAAATTTTCATTTCGAGTCTGAGCAACACCAACAGCTGCAAAATTACCGCCAGATGAATCACCAAAAACTATTAGCTTTGCGTCTTTGTCAGCATATTTCGAAAGGTTTGCAGAAACGTATCGAAGAGAGTCAATCGTGTCATTGATTCCTTCAGGAAATGGGTGCTCTGGCGCAAGTCTGTATTCAATAGCGAGAAATCTCATTTTTGTACTGTCGCTTAATGCACGACAAAGTCCATCGTGGGTTTCTAAATCACCAATACAAAATGAACCGCCGTGAAAGTACAGAACAAGAGCTTTTGATTCATCGCCAAGTGGGACGTAGTGACGTGCTTGAAGCATTCTTCCCTCGAGAGGAATTACAACATCAGTGACAGACTCCATGGGGATTTCTTCACCACGAATTGCTTCGGCGACTTTTAGATAATCACTACGTCGTGTCGCAATAGTTTCTTGCGAATGCAATGGAGCAGGGTGCTCTCGAACGTACGCAACCATTGCCTCAAGGGCTTTATGAACCATGTAACCGAGCCTACGCAATTGGACGCGTTTCTACCAACTACCTTGTGTTCATGAGTTCTCCTACCCCAGACTGGTCAGCCATTTCAAAGCGGAACGCTCGAAGTGTGCAGACAACAATTGGATGGATCTTTTGGGACCCTGGTGCGGTATCGCGTTACGAAGCACTGGGACTTCCTGCGGGTGGTGGCTACATTGCTTCGCGTGCAGCGCCATTTAGCGATGCCGGGCCAGACGCACTCACTGATGTGTTTGGCTCCATTTCACCTCTCGGTATCTCTCTTGTGTTTGAAGTACTAAAGACCCGAGAGAACTTCATGAAGTTCTGGGACGCACGCAACGAAGCCGTGCTTGAAGGACTAAAAGAATTCGCTCCATCAATTATTGAGCCTCTCATCGAGTTCGGTCCACTCTTGTGGAACGTTGTCCCTCAGCTTCCACTCGACAACTGCCTTTTCGCTGCAAGTCACAAAACATTGAGCATTCCAAGCAACAGTGTCCTATCTGGTTGGCATGCAATTAATTTTGTTCGTGAATGGAGAGGTGATGTTCACTGGAACATCACTAAGTCAAAGAATCTCACCGCAGGCGAAGCATCAGTACTGCACAATGCTTGGCTTGGCTACGAAGGTGACTGGTTGTCTCTTTCGAGAGGAAATGCGCCAGAAAGCATTGATGCTTCATGGAAGCTTCTAGAAGAACGCGGTCTCGCCGTTGGGCGCGACGTAACGAAGGAAGGTTTAGTTCTTCGCCAAGAGATTGAAGATGAAACCGACAGCAAGACTTCTCTCGCCTGGGAATTGGTTGGTTACGAGAACGCCATTCGATTCGCAGAGCTCTTTGAGCCACCATGTGTTGATCTACTCAAGCGAGTTGACATAACAGCCGGGCCGAATTATCAGCCTGCTTCAAGAATTCACTGAGCTACGCAGTACTCCAAATTGGAGCGGACGACCGGGCTCGAACCGGCGACCTCGACCTTGGCAAGGTCGCGCTCTACCAACTGAGCTACGTCCGCGTGGTGCATTCAATACTAGCCGACCAAGAAAGCAAAGAAAAATCTTTACAAGGCTGGTGAAGAGGCAATAAACGCTTCGACTTCTTCGCGTAAATAATCACGAAGCTTCGAAATGTCTGGCATTGTCTCGGCGCATCCGTAGATACCAAATTCCAAATATTCTTCGAATCCAAGAACAGTTATGTTGAGTGCAAATGGACCAAACAATGGACCTACTGGAGCCGCCGAAGCGACACGGTGGCCACTGAGCCATAGCGGTAGTGGCGGGCCAGGAACAGAAGAAATCATCACGTTGGCCATTGGTGGAATCTTGTTAAACAATCCAAAGTTGTGAATGAGCTTTCCACCGATTGAAAGAAGTGTCGGGCCCAAAGACTTTGTGATGTTTTGCAGCATCTGCGCTCCAGCTTGACGCTGTGCTCCCACTGTTTTTTTCGAGTCAACAGAGATGGCTTTAATTCGTTCTTCCGGATCATCAATGTTGGTGTGAAGTCGAACGAGCATGCCTGAAATCTGATTTCCAAGCGCCGCGGCCTCACCCTCTCCACGAACGTTGATTGGAACGAACGCAATTAGGTCTTTCTTTATTGCTTCGCCACGATCTTCAAGCAACCTGCGCAGCGCACCGCTTGATACAGCCATAACAAAGTCAGTTACTGATGCACCTCTTGACTTTGCAGCCTTCTTTGAATCAGCCAAAGAAACCTGAAGTCGATGGAATTCTTTTTCAGT
>CAIKFN010000057.1 GCA_903826715.1 uncultured Actinomycetes bacterium | reverse complement strand
TACGCTTGACGCGCTGACTTGGAGATACCAATTTCTACTTCCGCCATGATTTCCTCCGTTTATAGAAAACAGCAACCAAAAAGTGGTTTGCGTTAGAGAACAATCTACCCGAATGTTTTAGCCCCAGGACCGGTTTGCGTCAGGCCAAGGGACCCCACAGAGCAAACAAAGCAGTTCGGTGAGAACTCGGGCGGTGGCCCCCCAGATGATGTCGCCTGGAACCGCGAAAAAGTACAGCGGGAAGTAGCCTTCTTCATCGGACCCAGGTCGCGCAAGATCTCTGCGCCAGCGTTCTTCTAAAAACTTTTCATCTGCGACGAGGTCTTTTAGAGCAATGGTGAATGCTCGGTCAACTTCAACTGGGACCGGGACTAATTCAGGGCGTTTGTCGACAATCGCAACAACTGGCCAAATCGCAGAGCCTGAAGCGAAAGTGACAATTGGACTTAGCCACCCAATAGTACGAACAGTAGAAAGGTCAAGTCCCACCTCTTCTTGAGCTTCACGAAGAGCCGTAGTAACGGGGGTCTCATTGAGGTCACTGCGACCTCCAGGAAGAGCAACTTCGCCACTGTGGTGTCTCATTTCGAATGAGCGTCTGGTGAGAATTACGTGCGCTTCGCCGTCTTCTTCGAATAAGGCGACGAGAACTGCGGAGCGGCGTGTTATTTCCTGCTTCCTCGCGTCAGCAACGGCTGCCATTTCAATAGGATCACCGGGAATTGGTGAATCATCTAAGTGACGTTTTGAACTTCGAAGTGCTGCTTCTACTTTTTCAAGTGAAAAACCACTTCGTGCCAATTCACTCAATTGCGACCATGGCGCAGGGCTGCCTGGCTGAATGTCGTCAGGGACGGGAATGATTTGAGGAAATACATGTCCGGGGAAACGCGCGGGCCAGTCGTCTGTTCGCGCCACATTCACCCCTAAGATGTCTATGCATTTTGCACACCTTGATTTTACTCGGTGCCTCCCCCAATCACTTCAGGAGAAGTAATGAAATTCCTCGCTCGTTTTGCAGTTCGCCACCGCTGGTATGTCCTTATTGTCTGGATTCTGCTCTTTGTTGGCATCAGTGCGGTGTCTTCTTCCGTAGGTTCTGCCTACCAGAACAACTTCTCACTTCCAAATACGAATTCAATTTTGGCCACCAAACTTCTCCAGAGTGGCTTTAAAGCAAAATCCGGTGATGTTGACCAAATTGTGTTCCACGCAACAAGTGGCACACTCGAAACCGACAGAGCCGCAATTAACACAATGCTTGGCAAAGTTGCAATGCTGCCAGAAGTTGCCAAGGGGGGCGTTGTTTCTCCATTCTGTGACAACGTTGGCGCCATGTGCCCAGGCGCATTACAAATGAACAAATCCGGCACAATTGCATACGCCTCGGTGACCTTCACCAAGTCCGCCCACTCACTCGACATTCCCAAGATAAAAGCAGTTCAGACAACTGCAGAAAAAATTGCTTCGAAGCAGCTACAAGTTGTCTTCGGTGGCCCAGCATTTGGACAACTCAATTCTCCTAAGGGCAGCCCCGGAGAGCTAGGCGGTCTGATTGCAACAGCGATTGTCTTACTGCTCGCCTTCGGCTCATTCTTTGCAATGTTGCTACCACTTGGCATTGCTCTTTTTGCACTTGTAATCGCTTCAGGTGCAACAACGTTGCTCAGCCACGCGCTTTCAATTGCAGATTTCGCTCCAATTCTTGGGTCACTAATTGGTCTGGGTGTTGGTATTGACTACGCACTGTTCATTGTCACCAGAAGTAGACAAAACCTCAAACAAGGTATGAGCGTTGAAGACTCAATCATTTCGTCAATTAACACTTCTGGTCGTGCGGTGTTATTCGCTGGGTCCACAGTGTGCATTGCACTACTCGGAATGCTCGTGCTTGGATTCTCGTTCCTTAACGGTGTAGGAATTTCTGCAGCACTCACTGTTGTTATAACAATGACTGCATCACTGACGCTGCTCCCGTCGCTGCTTGGATTCCAAAAGTTCCGCGTACTAAGTCGCAAGGAACGTCGCTCACTCAAGAACAGCGGACCTGAGAGTGTTGTCCCTGCTGGTGGATGGCAGCGCTGGTCCGCTTTTGTCGCCCGCCGACCAAAAGTGCTTTCGCTCGCTGCAATCGCGGCAATTCTTCTCGTCTCTGTTCCAGTACTCTCACTGCAACTTGGAAGCTCAGATCAAGGCACTGACCCAGCTGGTTCCACAACTCGAATGGCTTACGACTACCTCGCTCAAGGATTCGGTCCTGGATTCAATGGACCACTTAGCGTTGTTGGTGCAATTCATAATGCAAATGACGTGGCAGCGCTTAATGCACTTGCTACATCACTAAAAACTGAGCCCGGCGTTGCTGCAGTTCTACCTCTATTTGAGAACCCCCAGGGAACCGTGGGGCTCATTAGCGTGATTTCAAAAACAAGCCCTCAATCTTCAGCGACTAACCATCTGATTGACTCCATTCGAAACGTGTACATCCCTAAGGCAACAATGTCTTCTGGAACTCATATTTACGTTGGGGGACAGACGGCAATCACTAAGGACTTCGCACACATTCTCGACTCGAAGATTCCACTCTTCCTAACGGTGATTGTGATTCTTGGTTGCTTGCTGCTCATGGTTGCTTTCAGAAGTGTGCTCGTACCCCTAGTTGCAGCCGCTATGAATTTGCTCGCGGTTGCGGCATCGTTCGGACTTGTGGTTGCAGTATTTCAGTGGGGCTGGGGCAGCTCACTCATTAATGCTGGGACGGGGCCGGTGGAAGCATTCCTTCCGGTGATCATGATTGCCATTCTGTTCGGACTTTCAATGGACTACCAAGTGTTCTTAGTTTCA
This sequence comes from uncultured Actinomycetes bacterium, assembly GCA_903826715.1. Classification (GTDB taxonomy): domain Bacteria; phylum Actinomycetota; class Acidimicrobiia; order Acidimicrobiales; family RAAP-2; genus RAAP-2. Next base: position 5,646 of record CAIKFN010000057.1, on the reverse strand, counting down.
CGTATGCACGAAGAATGGGTTAACACCGGTGACAACGAACTCGCCATCGAGCGCGGACAGGCCAACACTGGGCGCATCATTACGGCTGCTGCGCTCATCATGATTTCAGTGTTCTTTTCGTTCGCATTCGGTGGCCAGCGCGTCATTGCAGAGTTTGGAATCGGACTTGGTGGAGCAGTGCTTCTTGACGCATTCATCCTTCGCACCATTCTTGTTCCAGCAATCATGCACGCGATTGGTAAGGCCAACTGGTGGATGCCTAAGTGGCTCGACCGCATTATTCCTCACGTTGCTGTTGAAGCCAACGAATAGTTTCTGCTGATTACGGCAGAACTATTTCAAACCCGAATGTGAAGTAGTCAAGCAGGGTTAAGAACAGTTCAAGTTTCGCGCTGTCCCCAGCAATACTGGTCCCTGGTTGATCACTGAGCTCGCTGAGCGTCTCTGCTTTTGAGGCGAACAGAGCAAAGGTTTCGAACGTAGTGCTGATTGTTGCATCTGGCGCGTCACGGTGTCCTACGTGGGTTTGCAGCACACCGTTTCGTACACCAAACGTCCACTGTTCATTTCGGTCAGTGATTGTTAGGTAGAACCTCAGAGAATGTAACTGCGCCCTTGGGGCATTCAGTCGAACTCCAATGAGATCAAACACCTGACCAGTTGTCATGGCGTGAAGGAATCCAGGGCGAAGTGCGTTGCTCTTCACATTTCTAAACATGGTTCCGTTACTGCGAAGTTCTAGCGCACCACTCAAATAAAAGTCACGCCACGGACCAGATTCACTTTGGTATCCAAGCTGCTCGAGCGCATCTGCTTGGAACAATCTGGCGCTTTCGTTCTCTGGGTCCGCAAAAACCACGTGGTTGACAACTTCAACTACCCAGCGATAATCACCTTCGTCAAAGCTCTTCTGCGCCTTCTGCATCACTGCTTCAGCCCCACCCATGAACGCAACGTAGCGCTTCGCGGCTTCAACGGGAATGTGGGGGTTGAGGTGTGCAGGATTCGCATCAAACCACCCGAGGTAGCGCTGGTACACACCTTTCGCGTTATGAGAAACCGTTCCGTAGTAATCACGGTTAAAGAATTCATCGCCCAGTTCTTTTGGAAGCTCTAACTCTTCAGCAATTTCGTTCATGGTGTGACCGAGATTTGCTAGACGAAGCGTCTGGTCGTGGATGTAGCGGTAGGTGTCTCGCTGGCTTTCTAGGAATGAAACAATCTTCTCTGTACCCCAACGTGGCCAGTGGTGACTGGCGAATACAACGTCACTACTTTGCGCGTAGAGGTCAATTGATTCATCAATGTACTTACTCCAGTTGAGCGTGTCACGAATCTGCGCTCCACGTGGGGTGTAAATATTGTGGAGTGTCGCGGTGCAGTTCTCCGCCATGCACAGTGCACGCATGTCAGGAAAGAAGATGTTCATTTCAGCGGGTGCTTCACTACCCGGAGTTAACTGGAAGATCATGCGCACGCCATCAATCACGAGTTCAGTTCCAGTTTCTTCAATGTAAAGATTCGGAGCAATGAGTGCAGAGCTCGGCATGCGGGGCATTCCTTTGCCAAGCCCCGTGTCAACGTGGCCCTGCGCGTCGCGTGGAAGGAGAACTCCGTACATGTACATGGCACGTCGAATCATTGCGTTTCCAGCAATAATGTTTTCGCTCACCGCTTCTTCTAAGAATCCTTCTGGAGCGATGAACTTGATCCTGTCTGACTTTTGTTCTTCATCACTCAATACACCGAGCACGCCACCAAAGTGATCAGCGTGACTGTGAGTGTAAATAACGGCGTGCACTGGCCGGCTCCCCAAATGTTCATTCACCATGTCAAGTGCAGCCGCTGCAGTTTCTTTTGCTGAAAGCGGGTCAATAACAATCCAGCCCGTGTCACCCTTAATGAACGTGACGTTCGAGATGTCCATGCCTCGGACTTGGTAAATAGAAGGCGCTACTTCGAAAAGACCAGCAATGTTATTGAGCCTTCCCTGGCGCCAGAGGCTTGGGTTCACTGTCGTTGGCGGAGCGTCAACATGTGCCGACTCATCTAAAAAGGCGTAGCTGTCGAGGTCCCACACATCAACGTCAAACCCATTTTTTACAACACGAGGAGCACCGCTAGCAATCAGCCCTCGAGACGCAATCTCAAAGTCTTCGCTGCTACCTCGAGCCACTCGAGCAAGAAATGGGCTTTGCGCAGCTGCGGTGTGCGTAGTTGCGGGCTTTCGCTCGGGGGTGCGCTCAGTCATAGGTCTCCTTAGGTACGAAGTCAACTCTATAAAGAAACCCCCGGGCTAAATGCCCGGGGGTTAGCTAAAGATAATTAATCGACTTAGTAGTCGTCCATGCCACCCATTGGAGGTCCAGCCGGTGCAGCTTCAGGCTTGTCAACAATGACGCACTCAGTTGTTAAGAAGAGTGCCGCGATTGATGCAGCGTTCTGCAGTGCAGAGCGAGTTACCTTCATTGCGTCAATAACTCCAGCCTTAATAAGGTCTTCGTATTCACCAGTTGCGGCGTTAAGACCTTCAGTTGGATTAGGCAGGTTGCGAACCTTGTCCACGATTACGCCACCTTCAAGGCCTGCGTTAACGGCAATCTGGTTAAGCGGAGCTTCAACAGCCTTAGCAACCATGCGTGCACCAGTTTGTTCGTCACCGCTGAGCTTCTCAGCAGCTTCCAAGATGTTCTTCTGGCTACGAAGTAGCGCAACGCCACCACCAGGAACCACACCTTCTTCGATTGCGGCCTTGGTAGTAGAAACAGCGTCTTCAATACGGTGCTTCTTTTCCTTGAGCTCAACTTCAGTAGCGGCTCCAACCTTGATAACAGCAACTCCACCAGACAACTTTGCGAGGCGCTCTTGGAGCTTTTCACGGTCGTAGTCAGAGTCAGTGTTGTCGATTTCAGCCTTGATCTGGTTAACGCGACCGTTAACTTCGTCCTTCGATCCAGCACCTTCAATGATTGTTGTCTCATCCTTAGTAATAACAATCTTGCGAGCTTGTCCGAGTGACTCGAGTGTTGCGGTGTCGAGCTTTAGGCCAACTTCTTCAGAGATAACTGTGGCACCAGTAAGGATTGCAATGTCTTGCAACATTGCCTTACGACGCTCACCAAATCCAGGAGCCTTAACAGCAGCTGACTTGAATGTTCCACGAATCTTGTTAACAACAAGCGTTGCGAGTGCTTCTCCTTCAATGTCTTCAGCAATGATGAGCAGTGGGCGACCCGACTGCATAACTTGCTCAAGCACTGGCAGTACGTCGCGCACTGAAGTGATCTTTGATGACACGAGAAGGATGTAAGCGTTCTCAAGAACTGCTTCCATGCGCTCGGTGTCAGTTGAGAAGTATGGAGAGATGTATCCCTTGTCAAAACGCATTCCTTCAACGAGGTCCATGTCCATTCCAAATGACTGGCTTTCTTCAACAGTGATAACACCGTCTTTTCCAACCTTGTCAATCGCGTCAGCAATCATCTGACCAATTTCTGTGTCAGCAGCTGAAATAGATGCCACTTGAGCAATCTGTTCCTTCGTGTCTGCAGGCTTTGAAAGTTCGTGCAGTGAAGCAACGGCAGCTTCTACAGCGGCTTCAATACCCTTCTTCAGCGACATTGGGTTAGCTCCAGCAGCAACGTTCTTTAGACCTTCACGGACCATCGCCCAGGCAAGAACAGTCGCAGTGGTGGTTCCGTCACCAGCAACGTCGTCAGTCTTCTTTGCTACTTCTTTAACGAGTTCTGCACCAATGCGCTCGAATGGGTCTTCGAGGTCAATGTCCTTGGCGATTGAAACACCGTCGTTAGTGATTGTGGGAGCTCCCCACTTCTTGTCGAGAACTACGTTGCGACCCTTAGGCCCGAGTGTGACGCGTACTGCGTCAGCAAGCTTGTTCATACCGCGTTCTAGGGCTCTGCGAGCCTCTTCGTCGAATGAGATCAGTTTCGCCATGGCGATTCCTCCTATTAAGCAAGCACCCAATTGGTGCAGAGCAATATTAGCAGTCTAGGGGTGAGACTGCTAATTGAGGTCAACCCCCGGCAACGGCCGGAACAAGCGAAACGGTAACTCCTGGGGAAAGAACAGTATCGAGGCCGTCAAGGAATCGGACGTCCTCGTCGGCCACAAATACGTTCACAAAGCGGCGAAGGGCTCCCTTGTCGTCCAGAACTCGAAAGGCAATCCCTGGGTACTGAGCGTCAACGCCAGCAATGGCTTCACGAACAGTGGTGGCTTCTACGGGAACTTCTCCAGCCCCACCCACAAGGACACGTAGCTGACTAGGTAGTCGAACAATCACACTCATCGTGCCGCCTCCAAGGTGTAGCGAGCAATTGCTTCTTCAGCAGCAGCGAGTGACGGCTTAATCGTCGCAGTCACTACAGCTGTGTCAACAACTGCATCTAGGGTCTTTAGGCCGTGGCCAGAGATAATTGCCACGATTGACTTGTTCGGATCAATCGTGCCGCGCTTGATCATTTGGCGAAGTGACGCAATGGTCACCCCTCCAGCAGTTTCGGCGAAAACGCCTTCAGTCTTTGCGAGCAGTTCAATACACTCGAGGATTTCTGAGTCTGGGACTGAGCCAATGTCGCCACCGTGACTCCTGAGTTCGTCTAGAACATACGGACCGTCAGCTGGATTACCAATCGCCAGAGAGCGTGCAATGGTGTTTGGGCGCTGAGGCGTGATGACTTCAGCTCCTTCAGCAAACGCAGTTGCAACTGGAGAGCAACCTGAAGCCTGTGCACCAAAAAGAATTGGAGCAGTTCCTTCAACGAGGCCGAGTTCAATAAATTCCTTGAAACCCTTAGCAACCTTGGTGAGCTGACTGCCTGAAGCGACGGGGACCACAACTTGGTCTGGAAGTTTCCATCCGAGTTGTTCCGTAATTTCGTACGCCAGTGTCTTTGATCCTTCAGCGTAGTAAGGGCGAAGGTTGACGTTTGCGAATGCCCAGTCTGGGTGCTCAGCAACGAGCTCAACGCACAGACGATTTACGTCGTCATAGTTTCCCTCAACTCCAAGCACAGTGCCACCAAAAATTGCGGTCATGGCAATCTTTGACTTTTCAAGGTCACTAGGAATGATGGTCACACTTGGCCATCCAATGAAAGCTGCGTGTGCTGCAACCGAAGTTGCGAGGTTTCCAGTTGATGCGCAGGCCGCAGTTGTGAAACCGAGACGGCGAGCTGATGAAAGTGCGCACGAAACAACACGGTCCTTAAACGAGCCTGTTGGATTACGTGTGTCGTCTTTTAGCCAGAGTTCTTTAACACCGAGAACTTCCGCGAGGCGTGTGGCTCTGCGAAGTGGTGTCCAACCTGCTCCAAGGTCAACAGGCTCTTCTCCTGGATCTGGAAGAAGTGCAGCGTAACGCCACATGGAATTTGGTCCTGACTCAATAGATTCACGCGTGACAACACCCTTGGCTGCTTCTAAGTCGTAAGCGACTTCGAGCGGTCCAAAACAAAAGTCGCATGAATAGCGAGCCTCAGTTGGATAGGTGGAGCCACACTCTCTACAGAGAAGACCGGTTGCGAAACTCATAAAACTCCCTTTTCATCGTTCGGGCTTTGGCACCTGGTGTGAAGAGCGGGTGCTCATGTTTCACACTGGTTGTCGCGACTTCACAGGGCC
>CAIKFN010000056.1 GCA_903826715.1 uncultured Actinomycetes bacterium | reverse complement strand
GAAGTCACATTGCTACCTGCAGTTGCAGGTGGAGCACAGTAGTGGCTCGTTACGATTCGGTACTTCAATTAATTGGTAATACACCAGTTATTGATATCAGCGCACTTTCGCCTAAGCCGAACGTAAAAATTCTTGCAAAACTTGAAGGTCGCAATCCTGCTGGTTCAGTGAAGGACCGCATTGCGTATTCACTCATTGAAGCTGCAGAACGCGACGGCATCCTGGTCCCTGGAAAGCCAGGTCAGATTCTGATTGAGCCTTCATCAGGTAACACTGGCATTGCGCTCGCAATGGTGTGTCGCCTTCGTGGCTACCACCTGAAGGTTGTTCTTCCATCAAACGTGTCGCCAGAGCGACGTCAATTACTTCTGGCTTGGGGAGCGGAAATCATTGACTCACCCGGTAGCGAAGGATCAAATGGGGCAGTGCGTTTAGCGCAGAAGCTCAGTGCAGAAAATTCTGACTGGGTGTTTTTGTATCAGTACGCGAACCCAGCGAACCCAATGGCGCACTACACCACCACTGGTCCTGAAATTCTTCGCGACGTTCCTGAAATTACGCACTTCGTTGCGGGACTTGGAACTTCTGGAACATTGATGGGTGTTGGCAAGTTTCTAAAAGAACACAAGCCTGGAACTCAAATTTGGGCCATTGAACCACCGAGTGGAGAAATGGTTGATGGACTACGCAACCTCGACGATGGTTACATCCCGCCGATCTTCATTGACGCTGGTGGCGAAGCAATGCTGGATCGCAAGGTGATTGTGCGACCTAAAGAATCAATTGAGTGGACCCGTCGCATGACTGAAGTTGGTCTCTTCGTGGGTATCTCATCTGGAGCCATCATGTCTGGCGCCGTGAAGTGTGCCAACACAATTCCCGATGACCAAGAAGCAACAATTGTCACGATTGCCTGTGACGATGGCTGGAAGTACCTCTCAACTGGCGCCTGGAGCGACGACATCGATGAAGTCGTTGAACGAGCCAAGAAAATCATTTACTTCTAAATCTCCGCTACCGTTAAGACGCACAACACGGTGTTTTTAAGGAGTCCCATGTCAGTTCAGCGCGCCGATGGCCGTACCCCAGATCAGGCCCGTCCACTCTCATTTGTACGCGACTACACCGACATGGCAGCAGGTTCAGTCCTTGTTAGCTTCGGTCGCACAAAAGTTCTCTGCACAGCATCAGTTGAAGAAGACGTTCCACGCTGGCTAAAGGGTTCTGGCAAGGGCTGGGTCACTGCTGAGTACTCAATGCTGCCTGGTTCAACTCCTGAACGAAATAATCGTGAAGCTGCAAAGGGTAAGCAGTCCGGACGCACACAAGAAATTCAGCGCCTCATTGGACGCTCACTTCGCACAGTTACTCGACTCGAGTTGCTACCTGACCTCGCAATCACAGTCGACTGTGATGTTCTCCAAGCAGATGGTGGAACTCGCACCGCATCAATCTGTGGTGGGTACGTGGCGCTACACGACGCAATTACTCGTCTTGTTCAAAAGGGAACAATCAAGCAACACGCCCTGAGTGATTTCGTTGCTGCTATTTCTGTTGGCATCGTTGGCGGTGTTCCAATGCTCGATCTTCCTTACGAAGAAGACTCACGCGCGGACACGGACATGAACGTTGTTATGACTGGTGCTGGACGTTTTGTTGAAGTGCAGGGGACTGCAGAGCAAGAAGCCTTCTCGAGAGAAGAGCTAAGCCAGCTACTCGACCTGGCACAAAGCGGCATTAGTGCAATTCACACTGCGCAGCGAGCAGTACTTGCAACACCACCATCTCCTCGATGACCACATTCGTTTTAGCAACCGCAAATCCCCACAAGAAAGTGGAGATGGAGTCGGTATTGAGCGCGCTTAACATCAATGTTCTTCCACGACCGTCTGATGTGCCAGATGTTGATGAAACAGAAGACACGCTTGAGGGCAATGCACTCTTAAAGGCTCGTGCACTCGCTGACGCAACTGGACACGCCGCTGTTGCAGACGACACTGGACTCTTTGTAGATGCGTTGGACGGAGCGCCGGGTGTCATCAGTGCGCGTTACGCAGGCGTTGGGGCGAGTGACGAAGAGAACGTCGTCAAGTTACTGAGCATGCTCTCTGGTGTTGCTGCGCCACGTACAGCGAGGTTTAGGACTGTTATCTGCGTGGCATACCCAGACGGCACATCGTTGAGCGTCGAAGGAGTTATGGAAGGTTCTATTGGTGCTGAGGCAAAAGGAAGCAACGGCTTCGGATACGACCCGGTCTTTCTTCCGTCGCACGCTGGCGGTAAAACGTTGGCAGAAATGACGCTAGAAGAGAAGAATGCCACTTCGCACCGAGGCAATGCCCTGCGTTCGCTCGCAGAAGCTTTGGAAAAGCGCTAGTTCACAAATAATTCACCTTTAGGCTGTTCATGTGACCAGCAAAAGACTCCCAATGTTCCCGCTCGGAATGGTCATATTCCCTTATCAAACTGCTGGGCTTTATGTTTTTGAAGCTCGCTATCGACAGATGCTTATTGACATCGACGACGAAGGGACTTTTGGCACAACGTTGATTGAGCGTGGATCAGAAGTTGGCGGAGGCGACGTGCGTCTTGGTAACGGAACCGTTGTGAAAATCGTTGCGAGCCAGAAGACCACTGACGGCAAAACACTTCTCGTTGTTGAAGGAATCGAATGCTGCGAAGTTGTTGAGTGGCTAGAAGACAATCCCTACCCACAAGCAATTGTGAAAGAACGACACTGCACTGAGTGCGGTATTGATGAAGTATTACTTCGCTCAACCGAATCAGCAGTGAAGGCACTTCGTGCACTGCAGAGCGAAATCAATGCTGATGACTACACCAGATCAAATTGTGAGATGGACAGTGATCCAAAGATTCGCAGCTGGCAGTTGTGCGCAATGACGCCAATGTCGACACTTGATCAGTTCAAAGTACTAAGCCTTGCTAACCCTAACGACCGACTACGACTTCTTTCAGAAATCTGTTGTGAGCGTTACGGTGACTTCCAGCGAATGCTGGCTATTGATTCTTCGAACTAGCGAAGAGCGATTAAGTCAACAACGAAGATGAGCGTTTCACCTGGTGCAATAACGCCACCAGCACCCTGATCGCCATATCCGAGGTGTGAAGGAATGACGAGTCGGCGTCGTCCGCCAATTTTCATTCCAACAACGCCACGGTCCCAGCCCTGGATTACGTATCCAGCACCAAGAGGAAATGAGAAGGTGTCGCCACGGTTCCATGACGCATCGAACTCTTCGCCGGTTGAGGCAGAAATTCCTACGTAGTGGACAACCGCAGTTTGACCCGCGGTTGCTTCGTCGCCACTACCAACGACGATTTCTTCAATAAGAAGGTCGTCGGGGGCAGGGCCAGTGTGTGGTTCTACAAGTGGTTTCTCAGACATGGTTACAAACTTTAGCGGCGTGAACGTCCGCCACCAACAACGCGTACGTTGCGAGCTTCGCGGCCCTTTGG
>CAIKFN010000055.1 GCA_903826715.1 uncultured Actinomycetes bacterium | reverse complement strand
GGCAAACCCTTCTGCATGGGCAATGTGGGGCTCTATTGCATTAGGCCCTAAAAAGCCTCGCGCCCTCGATTCCTCGAGGGCGCGGGTCAACCAATTATTTGTCACAAATCAATTATGCCGGAGCAATCACCACAAAGCGGCGAGGGTCGTCACCTTCTGATCGAGTGACTACAGAAGCATTCTCGGTAAGTGCGTCGTGGACTGCCTTGCGGTCAGCTGCAGACATTGGCTCAAGAGCACGCTCTTCACCTGTTTCAGCGACTTCTTGGGCAACTTGTGCAGCAAAGCGTCCAAGAGCAGCCACACGGCGCTCACGGTACTGTGCAACGTCTACCAAGATTCGGTCAGTTCGTGCAGGTGACTTTGACTGAACGACAGTTCTGGTCACTTCTTGCAGCGCCTGGAGAGTTGTTCCACGGGGTCCAACAAGTATTCCTAGTTCCGTTGGGGGATTGGCGTTAACTGAAAGTTCAACGGTTTCGGCATCTATTTCCTTAACCGACACTTCTCCGGTGATGTTCATGGAGCTAAGCAGTCCGACGAGGAACTCCTTTGCGATTGATCCCTGTTCGGCTAGCGAAATTCCTTCAGCCATGGTGCCCTCCTTTGGTGGACTCTTTTCTGGTCTTGGTGTCTTTGTTGCAGTTTGCTTAGGTCGACGGGGTCCGTCTTCCTTCTTTTCTTCAGAAGCATTACCTCCACGGGGCTTTTCTGCACGTGGACGGTCGTTGCGGGGACGGTCTTCGCGGCCACCAGAACGGCGTGATCGCTTAGGCCGTGGTCCAGATGGACGAACTCGAGCTCGCACTCGAGCCTCTCCACGAACACGGCCAAATAGTCCCTTTGCAGGTTCTTCTAGCACTTCAATCTCTGCGTCATCCCTATGAACCCCTAAATGAGCAAGTGCTCTTGTGGTGGCTTCTTCGAGTGACGATCCTGTTGTTTCTACCCAATCCATGGGTTACCGCGCCTTTCTTTTCCGCTTCGCCTTGGAGCGAGACTGTTGTTGAGACTTGAAGGTTGAAGGTTTGTCAACTTCAACGTCTTCTTTTACTGCTCCTTGAATTTCTTTCTCTTGACCTTTTGTGGGGTTAGAGATTCCAACTCGGAACATGACATCTTGAGTAATTATGCGAATAACTGTTGAAATAATCATATACAACACAACAGCTGAAGGGATAATCATGTAAAAGTATGCAAAAAGAATCGGCATGACCTTCTGTAGGGTCTGCTGTTGACTAGGTACTGCGGTGCCAGTCTTCTTGTTTCTGTTGGTCATTTGAGCCATTTGGAAGTACTGCAAAGCAACTGCAATGGCAACGAATACAAAGAATGGGATCGCTGCAGCGGTTGATCCGTGTGGTGAGAACGGCTTAAGGCTTAGATCCATCCCAAAGGTCTTGATGTGGCCACCGGCGAGAACAATCGCATCGTGCATCTTGCCGTGGTCTGGGATGTAGCGAGGTAGTGGAACCAGCTTGCCGTTTTTAAGTACTTCATTCGAAAGTCCCTTGATAACACTGTAAAGAATGAACAAAAAGGGAGCCTGAAGGAGCATTGGGAGACATCCACCAACCGGGTTAACTCCGTGCTCTTTGTAGAGCTTCATCATCTCTTCGTTTAATGCTTGGCGATTCTCAGGTCCTTTGTACTTGACTTGAAGCTTCTTCATTTCTGGCTGAATCTTCTGCATGGCCATCATTGACTTGGTGCTCTTGACGGTAAATGGCGTCAAGACACCCATAATTACGATGGTGAGCATCACAATGGCAAAGGCGTAGTTCGGGATGATCCCGTAGAAGAAGGCCATTAACCAGCCAAAGAGGCTGAAAATAGGGTGGAAAATGCTGCTGATTGAATGGACGAGGCTATTCATTATTGGCCACTCCTTGCTTTCTTTGCTTCAGGAACTAGGTCCACGCCATGTGGGCCAAGGGGACGACAGCGACTGATTCTCTTCATTGAAAGAGCAATACCCCGCCAAAAGCCGTGCAATTCAAGTGCTTCGCAGGCATACTGCGAACATGACGGGTAGAAACGACATGGGGCGACACGGTTTACAGTGAGTCTTTGATATCCCTTAATCATGGCCAGAAGCACTCGTGAAGGCATTGTTTTGCTAACTGAGTGCACCACAGCGCTCAAGTGCTTGTGTGAGGTGATTTCTAAGTTCGTCATAGGTGACCTTTCCGGTCTCTAAACCGCATTTGATCAGGTAAATTCCTGATTGGGGTGGAGGGGACAGTTCGTCAAATAGTGCTCTGAGGCGGCGGCGAATTTGGTTGCGAACAACCGCATTACCCACCTTCCGGCTGATTGCAAATGCAACATCAACTGCTGTTGGCTCACTGGAGCTCACTACGAAACTAATTCGCAGTGGTCCGCTTTGCCCACGGCCTGTTGGGTTTGCAAATAAAGCAAACTGCCGTCGGGAACTAACCCGACCAGGCACAACTAACTCAAACCGTCAATGAGTGACGGCCCTTGTCGCGACGGGCCTTTAGGACAGCACGACCGGCACGGGTGCGCATACGAGCACGGAAACCGTGTGTTTTTGCCCTCTTTCGTGCATTTGGCTGATAAGTACGCTTCATAAAATCCTCTTCTAAAACTATATTGATGCGCTTCGCGGTACCCCCTGGGGGTCGCTGGCGCGCTACTGGGATAAATCTTACCTGATGGAGCAACCTCCCTCGGCAGGGG
>CAIKFN010000054.1 GCA_903826715.1 uncultured Actinomycetes bacterium | reverse complement strand
AATGTCAACTGTTCCAGCGAGTGAGTAGGCAACTACGAGTGGAGGAGATGCAAGGAAGTTCTGCTTCACGTCTGGGTGAATGCGACCTTCAAAGTTGCGGTTTCCAGACAGCACTGAAACAACTGAGAGGTCGTGTTCGTTGACTGCGTCAGAAACACCGTCAAGAAGTGGACCAGTGTTTCCAATGCAGGTGGTGCAGCCGTATCCAGCGAGGTAGAAACCGAGTTTGTCGAGGGGCTCAACCAAGTTGGCCTTCTCGAGGTAGTCCATAACCACGCGACTTCCAGGTGCGAGTGAAGTCTTCACCCACGGCTTAGCGCTAAGGCCAAGTTCTACGGCTTTCTTTGCAACAAGACCAGCCGCAACAAGTACTGAAGGGTTTGAAGTATTGGTGCAAGAAGTGATCGCAGCAACAGTTACTGCACCGTCGCTAATGCTTTGGGCGTAGTCCTTACCTACAACTGTCTTTACGTCACGACCAAGTGCAGTCTTAAACGCACCGCGAACTCCAGAAAGCGACACGCGGTCTTGTGGGCGCTTTGGACCAGCGAGTGATGGCTCAACAGTTGAAAGATCGAGCTCTACGTATTCTGAGTACACGGGCTCTTGTGCTCCAGCTTCGTGCCAGATGCCCTGCGCCTTGGCGTACGCCTCAACAAGTTCGAGCTGTGGCTTAGGACGTCCAGTGAATGCGAGGTAGTCAATAGTGATTTGGTCAATCGGGAAGATTGCGCATGTGGCTCCATATTCAGGGGCCATGTTTCCAATTGTTGCGCGAGTTTCGAGCGACAGTGCCGTAACTCCAGGACCGAAGGCTTCAACAAACTTTCCAACAACACCTTGCTTGCGAAGTAGTTCAGTAATAGTGAGCACTACGTCTGTTGCAGTAACACCTTCTTTTGGTGAGCCGTTAAGGCGAAGTCCAACTACTGGTGGAATCAACATTGAGGTTGGCTGTCCGAGCATTCCTGCTTCTGCTTCAATTCCTCCAACACCCCATCCAAGAACTCCGAGACCATTCACCATGGTGGTGTGTGAGTCAGTTCCTACAACGGTGTCGAGGTAGGCAACGCCGTCATTTTCAAAAACAACGCGTGCGAGGTGTTCGAGGTTTACTTGGTGACAGATTCCCATTCCTGGTGGCACCACGCGGAACTGCTTGAACGAACTCTGTGCCCACTTAAGGAAGGTGTAGCGCTCTACGTTGCGGTCGTATTCAATTGCAACGTTCTGCTCGTAGCTTTCTGGTGTTCCAGTGCGCTCAAGAATTACTGAGTGGTCAATGACTAGTTCAACTGGAACAAGTGGGTTGATCTTCGCTGGGTCGCCACCGAGGGCAATGATCGCGTCACGCATTGACGCGAGGTCAACAACTGCAGGAACTCCTGTGAGGTCTTGCATAAGAACACGCTCTGGGGTGAAGGCAATTTCCTTTGCGTCGTCTCCAGCTGCTTCACCGTGGCGCGTAGGAGTCTGCGCCCACTTGGCGAGTGCTTCTATGTCTGACGCCGTTACCTTCGCACCATCTTCGTGGCGTAGCAAGTTCTCAAGAAGAACCTTGATTGAGTACGGCAGTTTGTCTACACCGAACTTCTTCAGTGCTTCTGCTTGAAGTGAGTAATAGGTAAGTGAGCGGCCACCAACATTTAGCGTGCTCTTTGACTGGAAACTGTTGAGTGAGGGGGATGTCATGTCTTCATTCTACGACCGAGATGAGGTCAGTATTTCTGGACACTGGCACTGTGAAGTAGCTAAAAAGTGGGAGACTGGACGATATGACCAGCACGTATGACCTTCTCGCTTCGCGCCTGCAAAAAGCGTTCGACAGCGTCGCTCCTGGTGCTGATCCGGTACTTCGCCCGTCTGATCGCAGTGATTATCAGGCCAACGGCGTCATGGCACTGGCAAAGCAAGTCGCAAAGCCACCCCGCGAAGTTGCTGAACTTGTTGTTGGCGCCCTTGATCTAAGCGACATTGCGACTGTCGAAATCGCTGGTCCTGGATTCTTGAACCTCAATCTCTCGACGAAGGTCTTTAATTCTCAGCTACATGAACTCAGTAGTGATGCGCGTCTCGGACTTGAAAAGACCAGTTCACCCAAGACAGTCGTCATTGACTACTCCGCACCAAACGTTGCCAAAGAAATGCACGTTGGTCACCTTCGCTCCACCGTGATTGGTGACGCGCTCGCTCGAATGAACCGGTTTGCTGGTAACACAGTTATTGCAAGAAATCACATTGGCGACTGGGGCACACCATTTGGAATGTTGATTGAGCACTTGCTCGATCTTGGTGAAGACAAAGCTGTCGCAGAACTTTCTATTGGTGACCTCGACACCTTCTACAAGGGCGCGAGAGAAAAGTTTGAGGCCGATGATGCCTTTAAGCAGCGCAGCCGACTTCGCGTTGTTGCCCTTCAGGGTGGCGACAAAGAAACACTTCGACTCTGGAAGATTCTCGTAGATCAGTCAGTTGCGTATTTCGCCGAGGTGTATAAAAAGCTCGACGTCACGCTGACGCCTGATGACAACGTGGGTGAGTCGTTCTATAACGACATGCTCGATGACGTTGTGAAAGATCTCACCGCGAAGGGTCTCATCACCGATAGCGACGGCGCGCTCTGTGTGTTCCCACCGGGATTTGTAAATCGCGACGACGAACCACTGCCAATGATTGTTCAAAAGCGTGATGAAGGATTTGGTTACGCAGCAACTGACCTCGCGGCAATTCGTAATCGCGTGAGCGGACTTAAGGCTGACGAAATTCTTTACGTCGTAGGAACTCCTCAAGCGCAACACTTCGACATGCTCTACGCGGTAGCGCGCATGGCTGGATGGTTGCCTCAGAATGTTCGCTGTGAGCATGTTTCGTTTGGTCACGTTCTCGGGCCAGATCGCAAGATGTTTAAGTCGAGAAGTGGTGGCACCGTAAAGCTCGTTGGACTTCTTGATGAAGCAATTGAGCGTGCAGACGCAGCACTCGTTGCTCGCGGCAGCGAACTGAGCGAACCAGATCGCATCTTGCTCGCAACAGATATTGCTCGCGCCGCAATTAAATACACTGACCTTTCTACTGAGCGCCAGCGTGACTACATCTTCGATCTCGACCGCATGCTCGCCTTTGAAGGTGACACCGGTCCGTATCTTCAGTACGCGCACGCACGACTACGTTCAATCTTTCGCAGACTTGATGCACCGTTCAGTGCCTCAGACGCAACGTTCGCACTTGAAAGCCCGCAAGAGCGCCAGTTGGCGCTCGGGCTACTGGCGCTCCCTGAAGCATTTGATGTGGCTTTTTCCACACTGCAGCCCCACAAGCTCTGCACGTATCTCTTTGATCTAGCCCAGCGATTTACAACTTTTTACGAGGCCTGCCCGGTCCTCAGCTCCGAAGGGGCACTTCGCGCCGAGCGACTTGCCTTGTGCGAATTGACCGCCAGGACTT
>CAIKFN010000053.1 GCA_903826715.1 uncultured Actinomycetes bacterium | reverse complement strand
CTCCATAGGTGATCCAACAGGCACTGCCTTCATGGCTTCAGAGAACTTTGTGGTGAACTCTTCGGCACGGTCCTTAACAACTATGAAACGCTTAGCTGCGATGCATGCTTGTCCGTTGTTCTGCACACGTGCAGTAACGGCAAGTGGAATTGTGTGATCCATATCGGCTGAACTCGCAACAATGAATGGGTCAGATCCACCAAGTTCCAGTACGCACTTCTTTAAGTACTTACCCGCAAGAGCTGCAACACTGCGACCAGCGCGCTCAGAGCCAGTAAGCGTTACGCCCTGAATACGTGGGTCCGCAATTATTGCTTCAACTTGCTCGATCTCAACAAAGAGATTGGTGTAAATGCCCGAAGGAAATCCAGCACGTGTAAAAAGATCAGACATGTACTTCGCACAACCAGGGACGTTCGGTGCGTGCTTGATTAGAACAACATTTCCTGCCATCATGTTTGGCGCAACAAAACGGGTGATCTGCCAGAGAGGAAAGTTCCAGGGCATAACTCCAAAGAGCGCGCCAGTTGGGTCGTAGCGAACACCACTATTTTTCGCTGGAGTTTTTACACTTTGAGTTTGTAATAATGATTCAGCGTGCTCAGCGTAGTAACGCATTGTGCTTGCACACTTTGCCGCTTCGCCCTTTGCGGCGGCGAAGGTCTTTCCCATTTCAGAACTCATCAGTTCTGCCACTACTGGTATTTCACTTTCGAGCAGTTCTGCGGCCCTGACCATAAATACGGCTCGATCGGCAAAGGAGAGCTTCTTCCATGAGTCGAATGCTCCGTGGGCACGTCCAATCTCGGCCTGTACGTGCTCGTCACTGTGAGAGTCGTAGGACGCGTTGACTTCTTCAGTAGTTGGATTTATAGAGATAAAGGGCATACCTCTATTCTGGCAGGATTTGCTCCGACTCAACCACTGGCCCACTTATGGCAGACCACACCTTTTCCCCTCGGACAACAAGGTAGAGGACCACTAATGCCATTAGTCCCGAAGATATTTCAGTTATTTGCCTAATCCCGATGAGTCTTGATAACCACGACTGCAGTAATGCACCAAATGGATAGAACACCGAAAGCGACAAGGTATAGAGACTCAAGATTCGAGAGCGCTCATTTACCGGCGCATACAGCTGTACGGCAGCATTGAAGCCATTCAGTGCACCAACGTACGCTCCCCCAAGCAACGTGAGAGACAACATCGCACAAATGAAATTTGGAGAGACTGCATAAAGAAAATCTCCGATTGCCAGCATCGCCATTGAATACTTAATGACGTGAGCGCGTGACTTCCTGCGAGTCACCGAGGGAAGCGTAAGCGCAGCAATTACCGCTCCTACTCCCTGCGCTGTCACTAGCCATGATGTTCCAACTCTTCCTGAGTGAAGAACATCAATTGCCATTGCAGGGATGAGTGTGATGAAAGGGCTAATGATGAGAGCGACAACGCCTACGCCCACGATTGGATAACGACATCCAAGAACTCGCCACGCCTGCTTCATCCCTACAACGAGTTCCTTTATTGGTTGCACTCTTGTGAGAACTTTTGCTCGAGGCTTCGTTCGAACAAAGAAGAACATTACGACAACTACTGCAAACGAAACCGCATTGGCTACAAAGCAGATAGCTGGAGATCCAAATCCAAGTGCCACCGCTGCAAGAACTGGACCAATGATTCTTCCCAAGTTGAACTGAGCTGACGAGAGTGAAATAGCGGCGACTACTTCATCGGTATCGACAAGGTCGCGAAGTAGTGACTGCCACCCCGCCCACGATGAAGAACTTGATAACCCCTCTACGAGTGCAAGTGTGCAAGCGACAAGTGGTGTTAGGTGGTGTATGAACAGAGCAACCGCAAGAAGCGTTGCGGTAATTGTCATTACAAAGTTGTTGAGTTGAATCCATTTTTGACGATCGATTCGGTCTGCAACAATGCCGCCTAGTGGGGATCCAATGATTGCTGGCAGCCATCCACAGAAGGTAAGAAGCCCAAGCCAAACAGCGTTGTGGGTAGTTTCAGTGAAATAGACACCGAGCGCGACACTCTGCATCCATGTTCCAATTGAGGAGGTGAAGTTTGAGATTACGGCTAAAGCAAAACTTCGGTGTCGAAGTGGAGCGAGTGCAACAGAAGCCATAGAACTCAACGCTACCTAGCGCGTAGCGTTATTGGCGCATTAAGGAATTATTCTTGGTTCTTTTTACGTCGCGGACGTAGCGCGAACCACCAGACAGAAACAATTGTCGAGAGAATTCCGACAATTCCAAGCGACGCCTTAACGCCTTTACGCTTGCCCTTTTCATTTTCGCTCATGTATCTATCGTAGTGAGCAAAATGCCGGGGGCAAATAGCCCCCGGCATCAAGCAAAACAAGCGGCTTAGGCCTGCGAAGCAGCTTCAATGTTGAATTCGAGACCAATCTTGTGGCCAACTACTAGCGATCCATTTTCTAGAGCACCTTCGAAGTCGACCCCGAAGTCACGGCGATCGAATTCACCCTTTGCTTCAAAGCCAGCAACTGATACCCCTGGGGCCATTGATGGACCAGAGCCTAGGAATTCAAGAGCGAACGTAATTGGCTTGGTAACACCTTTAATGGTGAGGTCCGCCACAAGTTCGAAGTCATCTCCGCCCTTTGCCCTAATAGAAGTTGACTTCAGGTTAAGTATTGGGAACTTCTCTTCTTCAAGGAAGTCTGCTGACTTAAGGTGACCGTCACGCATCTCGTTTGCAGTCGAAATCGAAGAAGCCTTCACGGTTGCTTCCACTGAAGAAGTTTCTGGAGTTTCACCGATTGTTACAGTTCCTTCAAAGTCAGTGAATGAACCACGAACCTTTGAAGCAACGAGGTGTCGGACGGTAAAACCGATTGAACTGTGTACTGAGTCGACGGTGTAAACGCCAGGAGCTGGGAGGTTGCTCATTTAATTTTCCTTTGATTTGAACACTTTTGTGTAATCATGACTATAAAGGTCATAATTAGATTTCAGTCGTTACAAATGTCACAAATTGATCTGCAGCACCTAAAGCGTTACGACTTTGCGACCCAAACCATTGCTGTGCGTTCGTCATCAAGTTCAAGTGTTGTTCCCTCACCAGTTCCAACGCCACTTATGACTTCGGTGGCGAGAACTTCAGTTCCGAGTAACTCAAACCCATCATGTAGGTCATCAATGCCCTGTACGTGCAAAATGATGCGGTCAGAAACATCTAGTCCCGAATTCTTTCGAAGATCTTGGACTTGGCGAACAACGTCACGCAAGTAACCACGTCGAAGAAGGCCGTCATCAAGCGTTAGGTCAAGGGCAATTACTTCCCCACCTTCTCTAGAAACGGCGAACCCACCTTGGCTCTTTACGCGAAGCTCAATGTCTTCAGAGCCAAGTTCAAATACGCCAGTAGAAAGTGTGATTGCAACATTTCCACCAGCTTCG
>CAIKFN010000052.1 GCA_903826715.1 uncultured Actinomycetes bacterium | reverse complement strand
TGGCTCATTGAGCGTGCAAAAACGTCGTTCTTCTCCCACCGAGCAAGCTCGGCTTCCTCAATGGCCACAAAATCAAGTTCGGCACTGACGGGGCGAAATACCACGGGTCTCCTTAAATAATCACCTAATCGTACTAACCAGAACGACTGCAGAGAACCGTTTAGATAAAACGGGCGCTAAGCCAGGCAGGTGAAAGTTCTTCCAGCGATGAAAGCACGACATCAGCGAGTTTGAAGGCTGGTAATTCACGGTCTTGTTTTGTGGGCACCGCAATAACACTCATGCTTCCAGCCTTAGCTGCGAGCACCCCAGCTGCGGAGTCTTCAAAAACCAGGCACTCTTTCGGTGACACGCCAAGTGACTTTGCAGCAGAAATGAATACCCCTGGGTGAGGTTTTCCGAACTCTTCGTCCTGAGCAGAATGAATACTTACAAATTTTTCACGAAGTGAGAAATTGTCGAGGCAGCGATGAATGAGAGCAGTTGGTGTGGAACTAGCAACTGCCACAGGTCCATGTTCGCTGGCGAGTTCGATTGCACGTAATGCGCCAGGTAGAAGCACTCCTTCATTTTCAACAAGTTCACCAACGCGGCTAAGCAGCATCTGAGTGACATCACTAGTTGATGGTCCACTCCATGCATGCTTTGAGAACCAAAACGCCACCACTTCTTCGACGTACATTCCCTTAGTTTGGCGGTCTGCTCCATTATCGAGTGAGACTCCGAGCGAAGGGAATATCTCGAGTTCGGCCTTATGCCAAAGAATCTCTGAATCGATCAAAAGACCATCCATGTCGAACAACGTTGCACGCAAACTCATTCTGCAACTCTGGCACATCGAAACGGTACGGTTAAGTCATGGCATTAATTAGAAATCTCGATGCAGAAGACATTGGCTTCATTGCGTCACGAGTAGCGAACCGACTTCGCTACGAAGCTGAGCAAAATCCTCTTATTAACCCCCTCTTTGATGCAGACGCATTTGAGTCGGCACTATTTGGCGCACGAGAAGGAACGTGGGTCTGCGACGAAGGAAGCCTCACCGGGCACATCTATGGTGCGGTGCTGCAGGGGGCGTCCGAGCAAAGTGGAGTTTGGATTGGCCCTGATGGTGTTTCATTTGACTCACCTAGTGATCTAAAAGAACTTTATGAAGTTGCGTCTACTGAATGGAAATCTCGAGGAGCACACGAAGTATTCGTTTGGGTTCTAAACACAGAGTCGTCACTTCAGCCTTGGAGGGATTTGGGGTTTGAAACAGTTCACGAGCACGGGGTGATGAAACTTGATGCATTACGCTCCAGACCACTCGCTAATGAATACGTTGTTCGCCTCGGTGGACCACAGGACTTATCTACTGCACTCGCACTCGATGATTTACTCGAGCAGTACCAAGGTGGTGATGTTGAGGCTTCAAGAGCTTCTAGAGAAGAAGATCTCATTGAAACAATCGAAGACCCTGATACCAGTTACTTCATTGTTGAGAACGATGGCGACCCGGTTGCACACTGCGTTTCGTTCCCGCTCCCACCAAGGAGGAGTTCACACGATGAAACTGCTCATCTCAGTGACGTAGTTGTACTCGAGAACCATAGACGTCGAGGAATTGCTACAGCGTTAATTGATGAAGCGCTGAATCATGCGCACCAGGAAGGTGCGAGGTTCGCTGAGGTGAATTGGCGCAGCACCAACGTGCAGGCAAAAGCCTTTTGGCTGGACTATGGATTTACTTCGACTTACGTACGCCTACAAGCAAAACTCTCTTAGAGAGATGCTTCAATCGCTGAAATGATCGTGGCGTCTTCTGGTTCCACCATTGGAGAAAAACGCTGTACTGATCCATCGGCACTAATCAAGAACTTTTCGAAGTTCCAACGAATGTCTCCGTCAACACCCTCGGCGTCGGCAACCTTTGTGAGCTCTGCATAAATTGGGTGACGGTTGTCGCCGTTAACTTCAATCTTTTCCATCAATGGGAACGTCACACCGTATGTTGTCGAACAGAAAGTCTGAATTTCTTCGGCATTGCCGGGCTCTTGTTCGAGGAATTGGTTGCATGGAAATCCAACAACACTGAAACCCTTAGATTCGTACTTCTTTTGAAGTGCTTCAAGTCCGGTGTACTGAGGCGTAAGGCCGCACTTTGACGCAACGTTCACTACAAGTACGGTCTTTCCAGCGAAAGCACCAAGGGATGATGGCTTGCCATCGAGGGAATTAACTGCAATGTCATAAATAGTCATGACGACAACATAACTGCGTTTGAGACCACCTCGCCAGCCGTAGGCTGACCCTATGAAATCAGTAGTAATTGACAATGGTTCACTCACCCTCAGTGACCGCGATACACCCGCCCCGGGAGCGGGCGACGTACTGATTGCGGTGCGCGCAGCTGGTCTCAATGCGGCTGACTTGATGCAACGACTTGGGCTGTACCCCGCCCCTGCAGGATGGCCACAAGATATTCCAGGTCTAGAACTTGCTGGAGAAGTAATTGCCGTTGGTGAAGGTGTTGACCATTCGCTACTTAACAAAAGAGTGTGCGCAATTGTTGGTGGTGGCGCTCAGTCGTCGCACTGTGTTGTACCTGCAGAACATCTAACTCTTATCCCCGACAATGTTTCGTACGAAGAAGCTGGTGGATTCGCCGAGGCCTTCACAACGGCATTTGACGCGCTTGTTCGCCAGGGAAAAATGATTGCAAATGATCGTGTTCTAATTTCTGGAGCATCAGGTGGTGTTGGAACAGCGGCAATCCAGATTGCTCATGCACTTGGTGCACACGTTATTGCGGTCACCAGAACTAATGAGCACCACGAGCAGCTAAAAAAACTAGGCGCTTCGCAGACAATCACTATTGAAGAAGTCACCTCAATTGAACGGGTGAATGTAATTCTCGAATTAGTTGGAGCCGCACATTTAAATGCTGCCCAACATGTACTTGCACCACATGCACGAATAGTTGTCATTGGTGTTGGCGGCGGCGGAAGCACTGCTGAACTCAACCTTCTAAATTTCATGGGGACTAGAGCGACCCTTACTGGTTCAACACTTCGAGCCAGGTCACGTGAAGAAAAAGCAGAAGTGATCGCTCATGTTAATCAGGTGCTGCTCCCACTTTGGCAAAATGGAAAACTAAAAGTGCACGTCAACAAAACATATCCGTTTGAACATGCAGGGGCCGCATACGACTTCTTCGCAGAACGCGGAAAATTCGGGAAAGTTATCTTGAGTATTTCGTAATGATTCAGCGCCCTCACCCATCTCGACTCTCGCCATCACGACCTGACTACGACACGATTATTGCCGTCCACGAGCAAGCAGTAACGGCTGGGCGTGATTCGTACATCGATCCTTCTTCAGGACTCACTGTGCTTACCGTGAGCGCTCATATTGCTCGAGGGACATGTTGCTCAAGTGGATGTCGCCACTGTCCGTACTTAAAGAACTAGTTATAGAAGTTCGCTGAGTGGGGTGTAGACAAGACCTAGCGCTTCAGCAACTGACTCGTACGTGAGTTTGCCGTTAACGATGTTCACACCTTCTGCAAGTGCGTCATCGCTCATGACCGCAGACTTCCACCCATTGTTTGCCAGGTTCAGCGCATACGGAAGCGTTGCGTGCACGAGTGCGTACGTTGATGTGTACGGAACGGCACCAGGCATGTTGGCTACACAGTAAAGAATTGAATTGGCGACCTTAAAGGTTGGCTCAGAGTGAGTTGTTGCATGTGTTGCTTCAAAGCAACCACCTTGATCAACCGCGATGTCAACAAGAACAGATCCCTTTTTCATGCGAGAAATCAGTTCATTACTCACAAGTTTTGGAGCCTTTGCACCTACAACGAGCACTGCACCGATAACAATGTCAGCACTAAGGCAGGCCGCCTCAAGTGAGGCTGCATCAGATAGAACAGTTTTTACTTCTCCCTTAAAATACGTATTCACGTAATCAAGTCGTGCTTGGTCGCGGTCGAGCACAGTTACATGGGCCTGCATGCCGTGAGCAATAAGAGTTGACTCGAAACCCGAAATCCCTGCACCGATGACAACAACGTTTGCAGGTTCTACCCCATTGACCCCACTAATCAATTTTCCGCTTCCCCCGTGAGGGGCCATTAAGTGATGAGTTGCGACCATTGGTGCCATGCGACCAGCTACTTCACTCATGGGGCGAAGAAGTGGTAGTGCATTATCTGGGAGACGCACTGTTTCATACGCAATTGCAACGTTGCCAGCCGCTAGAAGCGCTTCGGTGCACTCGCGGCCTGATGCGAGGTGAAGATACGTAAAGAGAACCTGATTATTGCGGAGACTCAGTCGATGGTATTCAGCAGCGACTGGTTCTTTCACTTTCATAACCATGTCAGAAGCTGCCCATACGTCGTCAGCCGAGTCAATAATTTTGGCTCCAGCTGCGATGTACTGCTCATCGGTAATTCCCGAACCACTCCCCGCGCTCTTTTCAATGAGTACTTCGTGGCCCGCTTTTGCAAATGCGAGTGCCCCCTCTGGGGTCACAGCAACACGACCTTCATCCTTCTTAATTTCCTTCGGAACGCCGATGATCATTCTCGATGATCCTTTCTAGTCATTAATCGATTGTGTCGTAGGCAACACGAGGCTGCTTAAAGAAGTTAGTTTTCCCACGTGTTTTAAACATAGTGAACATTAGAAATGGAATGCCAGATGCCAAAACAATTATGTCCGGCAAAGCAGTCGACCCTCCACTAATCATCACCTGGTAGCAAACAAAGAGTAGTGAAACTCCTCCAATAAAGGGAAGGTAAACCATAGTGACATTCGACCTGAACTTTTGCCCAAGAGTCTTTCTAAATGCCCACGCACAGGCTATGCCTGTAAAGCCGTAGTAGAACGCCACGAGAACTCCAATGTTGGCAACAAGATTGTTAAATACGTTTGAGCTCGAACTTGAGAATGTTGTCAAAATAATTCCAGCAAAACTAAGTAGCGCAACAACAATCGTTCCCATTGCAGGAGTCTGGAACTTCGGATGAATTCGACCAAAAAACTTAGGCCACACACCATCGCGAGCCATGGAATATGTAATTCGTGCAGCTGGAAGTACCGTTGTCTGGGTAGTAGCAACTGTTGACGTGAGTACGGCAAATATCATCAGGTAGCTCGCCCACTTGCCAAATAATTGTTGGCCAAAATAAAACAGAACTGATACATCTTGTGCGCCAACTGCTTTAGGGCCAAGCAACATCTGTACAGCAATCGTGTTTAAAACAAAAATTCCAAGAAGTAGCCACATGGAGATGAGTCCAGCTTTTCCAGGAAGTCGTGCGCCGTCTTTTGATTCCTCATTCAAATTGAGACTCGTATCCCAGCCCCAGAAATAGAACACACCAAGTGCGAGACCACTTGCAAGTGCGCTGTAGCCATGAATGTTCAAAGGATTTAGCCAGCTCAACGAAAAGTTGATCGAGTGCACTGGATGCGAAATAAGTACTTTGATAATGCCACCAATTGAAAATCCCGCTACGCAGATGTATTCAATGATGACCATGACCCACTGTGCATTTGTTGTCCACCTAATTCCGTAAATACAGATCACCGTCACAAGCGCTAGCCAAATAGTTGCAACGAGAGCAACGGCTTTAGTGTTATCAATCGTGCTTGCGCTAACGAGGTTGAACGCAGAGTGAAGGAATTGCAGCGTGTATCCACCCGCAAGTAGTGGTGCTGTGGTGCAAAAGAGCACCGAAGTCCATACCTGTACCCAGCCGTTGAACCAGCCAATGGTTGGATGCATAACTTGGCTTAGCCATGAATAACTAGCACCACAATTTGGATTTTTACGGTTCAAGTGAAAATACGAAAGTGCAATGAACATCACTGGGATGAAAGAAGCTATTAGAACCGCCGGACCAGCAAGCCCCACCCCTGCAATCAGGAAGACCGCCGACAGCGTCGATGCAATTGAATACGCAGGTGCAACTGATGAAACCGCAATAGCCGTTGAATCGAAAAGACTTAACTCTTCGTGGCGTAGTTCTGATTGCTCCTGTGATTTTGGCACTGGTACGCCAAATGGACCTTCAACTTCTTGGTTTGACATAGTCCAACCGTTTCTCTTAGTGAAGTATTGCTTAGTCCTGCAGATTGTGCATTACATGCTTGATGCGGGTGTAGTCCTCAAATCCATACACCGAGAGGTCCTTGCCGTAACCAGACTTCTTGAAGCCACCGTGTGGCATTTCAGCAACCATTGGGATGTGTGTGTTGACCCATACGCAGCCAAAGTCCAGGTCACGGGTAAAGCGCATGGCACGACCGTGATCTTGCGTCCACACTGAAGATGCGAGGCCGTAGTCAACGCCATTGGCCCAGGTCAGCGCCTCAGCTTCATCGCTGAACTTTTGAACAGTGATTACTGGTCCAAAGATTTCGTTTTGAATCATTTCGTCATTTTGCTGCATGTCAGCAACAATGGTTGGAGAAATGAAGTACCCCGCATCTCCTACACGCACGCCGCCAGCAGCGATGCTCGAGTGCTTAGGTGCTCGACCAATAAAGCCAGTAACACGCTCAAACTGATTGATGTTATTAACTGGTCCTAGGAATGCATCTTCGTTTTCAGGAGATCCAAGCACCATGTTCTTTGCCTGTTCGGCAATCGCGTCAACAAAGTTTGCGTACGCCTTCGGTGCGACAAGCACGCGAGTAGCGGCGGTGCAGTCTTGTCCCGAGTTAAAGAATCCAGCAATTGCAATGTTCTCTGCAGCGTTTGCAATGTCAGCATCATCAAAAACAATTACTGGTGCTTTCCCACCAAGTTCGAGGTGCACACGCTTAAGTGTCTTTGATGCAGACTCCGCAACTTGCATACCTGCACCAACAGATCCAGTTATTGAAACCATTGCAGGCACGTGATGTTCAGCAAGTAGTCGTCCTGTGTTGCGGTCTCCGCAAACAATGTTAAGAACTCCCGGTGGTAATACTTGAGCCATTAGTTCTGCCATGAGCAGTGTTGAGGCTGGAGTGGTGTCACTTGGTTTTAGAACCATTGTGTTACCAGCAGCTAGTGCTGGTGCCCACTTCCATACAGCCATCATCAGCGGATAATTCCAAGGTGTCACCGCAGCACACACACCAACTGGTTCGCGGCGAATGTAACTGGTCATGCCTGACATGTACTCACCTGCCGAGCGACCTTCTAGCAAACGAGCAGCACTGGCAAAGAAACGAATTTGGTCAACCATCGGAGGAATTTCTTCGCTCATGGTTACCGCAATAATTTTTCCGCAGTTCTCTGCCTCTACCGCTACAAGTTTTTCAGCATTCGCTTCCAAGATGTCAGCAATCTTCAGAAGCATCAAACTGCGCTGCGAAGGGGTTGTTCTCTTCCATGACTGGAATGCGACGCTTGCTGATGCGAATGCCGCATCAACATCAGCTGCATCTGATACTGGCATCTCTGCGAAAGGCTTCGAAGTGACTGGGCTGATGAGCTCGACATATTTTCCACTCTTTGGTGCTACGAATTCCCCATTAATAAAGTTCGCTAAACGACGCATTGTCTTTCCCCTTGATTGCTACGACTATGTATGTTCTTCCACTCTGCCAGATAGCCAAACCCTATGCAAACACTGGATGTTGTAATTAGTCCCCTGATGGGCATTTGACGACTCATATCGGCGTGAAAGCACGCTATACTGTCCCTATCCGCAGTTGAGGGCTTTAGTCCCGAAACTAGGTGATACCCAATGTCAGCCAAACCAAACCAACAGCAGCAAAAGACACCAGAGATAGCGAACCTAGAGCTCATCTCAACTACCAGCGCGCTGGACATGGTTGACCGTCAAATTATTGCCCACCTCCAGCGTGACGGTCGCAGAGCCTACGGGGCAATCGCCGAAGACGTTGGCCTTTCTGAAGCCGCAGTTCGCCGTCGCGTGCAGCGCCTCAAAGACTCAGGTGTCATGCAGATCGTGGCAATCACTGACCCGCTTCAGATGGGGTACGGCCGTGAAGCGCTCGTGGGCATCCGTGTCCACGGTGACGTTCGAAAAGTCGCAGATCAAGTCGCAGCAATCGAAGAAGCAAACTACGTGGTTATGACCGCCGGTAGCTTCGACATCATCGCCGAAGTCATTGCAGTAGATGACGCCGCGCTGGTACAACTTCTCAACGACTCCATCCGAAGCATTCCGGGTGTGACCGAAGTTGAAACATTTCTGTATTTGAAGCTTTCAAAGCAGACCTACGCATGGGGGACAAAATGACAATCAATGAAATTTACTCGGACGGCATGGCCGTTTCGAGTTCAGAAGAACCAAGCCATACCTACTCCGAGCGAGCACGTCGCAACTTGTGGTTACACATGTCGCGAATGGGTTCCTACTCGGAGACTAACGAAGTTCCAGTTATGGTTCGTGGAGAAGGTGTACACGTCTTTGACGCGAACGGTAAGAAGTATTTTGACGGGATCTCTGGCCTTTATACAAACATGCTTGGCCACGGACGACCGGAGTTTGCAGAAGCTGCAGCGAACTCAGTAAAAGAAATGACGTTCTTCCCGGTGTGGACGTATGCACACCCCAAAGCAATTGAGCTTGCTGAGAAGCTCGCGAGCTTGGCTCCTGGAGACCTCAACCGAGTGTTTTTCACAACTGGTGGAGGCGAAGCTAACGAAAGCGCTTGGAAACTCGCTCGTCAGTATCACCGCCTTCGTGGTGATACGAACCGCTACAAGGTCATCAGTCGTGATGTTGCCTATCACGGAACAACGCTTGGCGCATTAACAATCACTTCACTCGAGAGCTACCGCAAGCCTTTCGAACCTCTCGTTCCAGGAGCTGTAAAGGTTCCGGCCGTAAACTTTTACCGTGCTACTGAGCACGCAGATGACTTTGAGGCGTACGGACTGTGGTCGGCACAGCAAATCGAAGAAGCAATCCTTCGTGAGGGTGCAGAAACGATTGCCGCAGTTTTCCTAGAGCCAGTACAAAATGCTGGCGGATGCTTCGCACCACCACAGAGTTACTTCAAGGAAGTACGTCGCATCTGTGACAAGTACGGAGTTCTCCTCGTAACGGACGAAGTAATTTGTGCGTTCGGTCGCATTGGCACATGGTTCGGTGGCCAGAAGTATGACTACGTTCCAGACATCATTACCTGTGCCAAGGGAATCACTGCTGGGTACGCCCCAATGGGTGCCATGATTGTTTCAGACCGCATTGCTGAAATATTCCAGCACGATGACACATCATTTATCCACGGCTTCACCTGGGCCGGACACCCACTCAGCGCCGCAATGGCCCTGACGTCAATTGGCATTATCGAGCGTGAAAACGTACTCGGTAATGTTCAGGCGAACGAAGAATACTTCCGTGAGTCGCTTAGTGCGCTTAAGGACATTCCGATTGTTGGTGACGTTCGAGGTGCTGGTTACTTCTGGGGAGTAGAACTCGTGAAGGACCAAGAAACGAAAGAAACGTGGCAAGGTGAAGAAGCAGAACGCCTGTTACGTGGATTCATTTCACCCGAAATGTTCCGTCGCGGACTCATATGTCGCTCTGATGACCGAGGCGATCCAGTAGTTCAGCTCGCTCCTCCACTGATTTCCACACGTGCAGACATCGACTGGATGGTCGGTACCCTTCGTGAGGTCTTCACCGGAGCTACCAAACTTCTCTAGTGCTGCCACCCGCTTCACTGTGGTGGTCACAACTAACCAGTCCTGTCACGACTCGTCGTGCACTGGACACACATATTGATGTTGACGTCTGCATTGTTGGCGGTGGCTACACGGGGCTCTGGACAGCTCGTGAATTAAAACGCAGAGATCAGACCCTCCGTATTGCAGTAGTTGAAAAAACGGTCTGTGGGTTCGGCGCATCTGGACGTAATGGTGGATGGGTCTCGGCACTATTTCCAGTAAGTACTGATCAAATTTCACGTAACTACGGTGCTGATTCGCTCACGCATCAACAAACTGTTCTTCAGCAGTCAGTAAAAGATATTGGAGCCTCTTTAGCGAGTGACAACATTTTGGCCAACTTCCGTCAAGGTGGAACGCTGACATTTGCGCGAAGTGAAGTACAAGCAAAACGTTTACAAGATGAAGTTCTGACATCTACCAGTAGTGCTTCAGACTTCGTGTGGCTGACTAAGGAGCAGGCTAACGAGAGAGGGCGTGTTCGTGGATCTCTTGGCGCCAGCTACTCCCCTCACTGTGCACGAGTTCATCCGGCCAAACTAGTGAGAGGGCTTAGTGACGTTTGCGAAGCCTTGGGTGTGCAGATCTATGAAGACAGTACAGTCACGCGAATTATCCCAAGACATCGTGGTCACCAGCCAGAAGTCATTACGCCGCAAGGGTCAATCCACGCAGAATTTGTTGTTCGAGCAACTGAAGGATTCACTTCTACACTTGCGGGTCAACGAAGAACAGTTGCGCCTATTTATTCTCTAATGATTGCGAGCGAACCTCAGAGTGACGAATTCTGGAACGAAGTAGGTTTCTCAAAGTATGAAACGTTCGCAGACGACCGCCACCTCATAATTTATGGCCAGCGCACCGAGGACAACCGAATAGCTTTTGGTGGCAGAGGATCGCCATATCATTTTGGTTCAACTATTGAAGAGCGGTTTGACTCCAATAAGAAAGTTTTCACCGCACTTGGCAAGACGCTTCGCGAATTATTTCCATCACTAGAGGGTGAAATTACACATCAGTGGGGAGGTCCACTAGGCATGCCTAGAGACCTGATGCCTTCGGTGCATGTTGACTATGAAAGTGGCATTGCGTCTGCGGGCGGTTACACAGGCGACGGAGTGACGCTTAGTTACGTTGCCGCAAATGCCTTGGCAGATCTCATTACAAAGCCAGATGTCACAACAGAGTTCACTCGACTCCCCTTCGTACAGCGCAAATCAAAGAATTGGGAACTAGAGCCATTTAGGTGGGTTGGAGTTAACGCTGGACTTGCTTTAGCAAAACGTGCAGATCATATTGAAAATCGAAAAGGATTTACCAGTAAGGCAAGTTCGTTGCTTGATCGACTCATTGGTTGATCGCTAGCGAAGAATATTTATTGCTCGTGCTGCCACCACGGTTATTGCAATAAGAGAAACCATTGATTCTGTGGCGAATAGGACTTTTATTCGTAGCGTTAAAGGCATCGCATCTGCTGGGGCAAAGCTTGTTCCATTAGCGAATGCTGTATAGAGGTAGTCGTAAAAACGCGGATGCCAGTTAGCTGGGGCCAGCGATGGATTCTCTAGTTGAGGGAACTGAATATCAACTGGCACATCACCCCCAGCACGCATGTGAGGTCCTCCGCCATCTATCTCCCAGAACCAAATTCCATAGACAATCACGTTTGTTAGCCAAATTGCGACAGCAGAATAAATCAGACTCCGCCCTTGAGAAACATTGCTCGTTAGCAGGCGGTCAACAAGCAGCCCTACTGATGCCACATTCGCAATGGTAATAATTGCAAGCAGTGAAATGACGGTTCTTCGAACCCATGGAGACTCATCAGGGTGGTGGTGCTTTCGAGCTGAAAGAGGAAGTAGCGGCAAAATAATAAGGACTGGAAGCAGCCACCTCGGCCCCACAACGAGTCGGTCAGGAAGCACTATGTACAATGCAGTGCAGCAGAGTAGTGCAAGCCCCGCTGGCCACCTGGGTTCGTGATGGGGGATCATTTAATTAACGGTAATCCCTGCTGGCTGGAACAAATTAGTTGGAGAAAGTATTTCCGCTACTGGAAGAGCATTCCACAAGCTGTTGATTAACAACTTCTGATTTGTTACTACATCAGCTGGGGCTGGAAGTGTTATCTCAACTGGTTGGTTATAGCTAAGTATCTTGGTGCTCACCGAGATGGACTGTACATGCGAGCTAAACGTGACGTTCGCCGCAGTCACTTCCCCTTCTTTGCCAGTAGTGATGCTGAAATTCATTGAACCAGTTACTGGCTTCTCGATCTGACCACTTGCGAGAGGCAGCAGTGTCATACCGCGACCAAAGTTATATGTCGTGAAGTCTCCGCTGTACTGCGTAAGAAGTCGACGATATGAACTAATCAACGCAATGTCTGGCTTAGTCATCTCGAGCGAAAGACCGAAGAACGGTGGACTGGTGCCCAAGGATTCACTAATCCAGGGTTTGCCTGCGAGACTCGCTAGACCTTGTGACCCCACATAGAGTTCAGATTTTGTAATCAGAATCTGAACCGGAGTTGAAGAAAGCGCAGATGGTATGTCCATTGATATCTGCATCAATTGCTTTTGAAAGTCAATTTTTGCGTCAGCACTAATCGATGTGGAGCCATTACTGCTGATTGTGAGCTGCATGTCGACTGTTTTTGGCGGATACCCATTTAGTGCCAAAGCGTCTTTAGCAATGCCCCCTGGATTTGAGTCAGTTGCAGCAAGAACTACACCAAGGACGCTAAGTGCCAACGCCACTCCCGCCAGTACTAGAGCTCCAACCCGCTGTGATGACGCCATAGAACTACCCTACTGGGCGAAATTTGGCCTAACTCAAAGGTTCATTAAGAATTGTGGCTAGCAGGTCTGATGCAATGTTCCGGCCGCAAGCAATAAAGCCAATTCGTGACGTTACATCCTCCACAAGATTCAACGTAATTGCCGCGTATGAGGCCGATGCAGAGCCTTCAAGCACAATGCCATGGGCTTCAACAGATTCGCGGACAGCTCTTCGAATTTCAATTTCTTCTACAAGCACTAGAGGAACTTGATGCTTGGCAATAAGTTCATTAGTTGCAGCGCCTTCGTCACCTCCACCCGCGAGTCCATCAGCAATTGTTGGCCTATGGACAACCTCGGACATTGGTACCCCACGTAACGCAAAATACATCGCAGAACTTTCAACTGGTTGCACACCAGTAACAAAAATGTCACCACGTTGGTGGGCTTCTCTTGACAATAAAACGCCAGAAATAAGTCCTCCACCGCCAACTGATACAACAATGTGTTCTAGTTCTGGTGCTTGCAGCAACATTTCATCAAAGACCGTTGACTGCCCCGCCATCACATTTGTGTCATTAAAAGGTGAGATGTAGTGAATAGACCGTGCACCAGCAAGTTCGAGTGCATGGGCCTGCGCGTCATCGTAAGAAGATCCAAACTCAATAAGTTCAATGTCGAACTT
>CAIKFN010000051.1 GCA_903826715.1 uncultured Actinomycetes bacterium | reverse complement strand
CGCTGGAGCGTTCCAAAGGGCGACCTTAAAGTCGCCCCCTGGAGTGAAGCTCTCGGAGAGAACTACTTCTAGTTCTTGGCAATAAACGCAAGCATCAAGTTTGCGATTTCTTCGCCCTTGTCTTCTTGCAAGAAGTGACCACCGTCTTTAATTGTCACGTGGTCTTGACCCTTTGTTCCAGGAACAAGAGACGAAAATGCCTTGTCTCCTCCGGCCATCACTGGATCGCTATCTGAGAAGCAGAGCAGGAACGGCTTGGTGAACTTCATTAGACCTTCCCATGCACGAACATTCGTGTCGTGCGTCGGGTCTTCAGGAGTTGAAGGAACAAGAAGCGGGAACTGACGTGCTCCTTCTTTAAATGTGTCGTCAGGATACGGTGCGTCGTACGCAGCGATTAGTTCGGCTGAAAGTGGAAACTTGCAACCACCAGAAACTATGTTGCCAACCTTTAGCTCAGGTGTTGTTTGACTGTAGGTCTGCCACGCAAAGAACGCATCGCTGAGCTTGTGATCCCCAGTTGGAAGTCCACCATTACCAATGACCACTCGTGAGAAACGCTCTGGGTAAAGCCCAACGAGTTGAAGTCCTAGAAGACTTCCCCAGTCTTGACCGAAGTACGTGAAGTTGCGTAGATCTAACTTGTCGAAAATTAGCTCTCGCACCCACTCAACGTGGCGAAGGTAGGTGTAGTCAGCACGAGTTGCTGGCTTATCGGAACGTCCAAAACCAATGAGGTCTGGAGTAATGACTCGGTGCCCTGCGCCAACAAGAATCGGAATCATTTTTCTGTATAGAAATGACCAGCTCGGCTCACCGTGAAGCAGCAACATAACTTGCCCATCACGTGGGCCTTCATCAATGTAGGCCATACGAAGCGGGTCGCCTCCGGTTGGATCTTTAACTTCTGCATAGTGCGGTGTGTATGGAAAATCTGGAAGATTTAAAAAACGATCATCTGGTGTACGAACTCTGTTCATGATGCTCCTTTGTAGTTACAACGTTTATTGACGCGCCATGCCTTCTCGTGCAGCTGCTTCTTGTTCTTGTTTGTCGCTTTGAGAGATGAGCTGAATGTCAACCCGATGAAGCGTTCCCTCAAACTTGAATGGTGCCTTATATTCAAGAGAAACTGGTGAGCCAACATCGGCACCGATGCTCATTCCAATACTTGAGATGATTCGCATAAGTAGCGGTAGGTGAACTGATCCAACTTCTTCGTTATTAATCACCAAGGTTGCGTCAGCGTTATTTTTCCCGCGTCTAAATTTAAGTCCTAGGACTGATTCACCCTCGGGAACTTTTTTCGAAGACTTCACTACGTAGTGATCATTGAAACAGTTGTAGTCAAAGTAGAGATGATCGTCTTTCATGAACACACTGATGCCTGAGTTCTCAGTTCCTGTCGCCAAGATGACCCCATTTTCGCCAGCGCTGCGAATGACTTTTGCTTCCAAGTCCCAACTGCGTCCACCGAGTCCGGCTGCAGCCTGCGCTGGAATTGGATTCAGTGGTGGTAAGTAGGTGTAGTGCTTTGAGAGTGGGTGAACTGAATTGTCACGGTAACGAGTGTTGAACAGTTCAATAAGTCGGTCGTCAAGAGGCAGTACGCCGTACTCTTCGGCTTCTTGCCACCACATGGCTATCATCTCGTTGAGCTTGTCGGGCATCTGTTCAGCCAGGTTGTTTGACTCTGAAGCATCGTTAGCAATGTTGTAGAGCTCCCACACATCATTTTCAAATGCGTCTGGGTTCGCACCCGGTTGGAATACCGACCATGGATCGTGACGTGTAACGGCCTTCCAGCCCTCGTGGTACATCGCACGGTGTCCACTCATCTCGAAGTACTGCTTGGTTTTTTGACTAGGAGATGTTGGATTATCGAACGAGTAGGCAATTGATGCACCAGTAACGGGCATCTGCTCGTAGCCATTAATTGTTGGTGGATTAGTAACACCGGTGACTTCAAAGACGGTTGGAGCAATGTCAGTGACGTAGTGCCACTGGTTGCGGATGCCACCCTTGTCCTTAATTCCCTTTGGCCAGTGCGCAATGAGTGGGACGTGAACGCCACCTTCGTGCGTGTTCTGCTTGTACCACTTAAATGGCGTATTTCCAGCTTGTGCCCAGCCCCACGGATAGTTGGAGTGGCTGTGTGGTCCACCAATGTCATCGAGTCGAAGTACTGCTTCGTCTGGAGTTTCAATAAGGCCATTGAAGTACTTCATCTCGTGCAAGATTCCGAATGCTCCACCTTCTTGTGATGCACCGTTGTCACTCATCAGCAAGATGAGCGTGTTGTCGAGTTCACCAATAGCTTCGAGGTCATCTACGAGACGGCCAATCTGAGCATCAGTGTGCTCTAAGAATGCGGCGTACGCCTCTTGAAGTCGGCTCGCGAGCTTCTTTTGGTTCTCAGGCAGCGTGTCCCAAGCATCTACTCCTGGATTTCGTGGGGCAAGTGTTGTGTCTGGTGGAATGATGCCCATTTCAAGTTGACGAGCAAACCAGCGTTCACGAGCAATGTCCCAACCTTCGTCATACTTTCCACGGTGCTTAGCCATGTAGGAAGCAGGTGCCTGGTGCGGAGCGTGTTGCGCACCGAATGCGAAGTACAAAAAGAATGGTCGGTCGGGGCGAATTGATTTGGTGTCGTGAACGAATTCAATCGCGTGATCAACAAGGTCTTCACTTACGTGGTAGCCCTCTTCAGGAGTCTTCGACGGTTCAACACGGTGATTGTCGTAGACAAGGTCTGGTGAGAACTGGTCAGTCTCTCCTTCTAAGAACCCAAAGTGGCGATCAAACCCGCGAGCGAGTGGCCACTGATCAAATGGACCAGCAGCTGATGCATTTTCCATTGAAGTTAGGTGCCACTTACCAATTCCGAGTGTCGTGTATCCAGCTTCACGCATTACTTCTGCCATGGTGCCAGCGTGCTTAGAAACTTCACCACGCATACTTGGAAAACCTGAACTCCAGTTTGAAATTCCACGCATACCAACTGTGTGGTGATTGCGACCAGTGAGAAGGGCGGCACGTGTTGGAGAACAAAGTGGCGTTACGTGGAAGTTCGTGTAACGAAGTCCACCTTCAGCAAGCTTGTTGATGTTTGGCGTTACAAGATCAGACCCGAAACAGTTGAAGTGCGAGAAGCCGAGGTCGTCAATGAGAAAAACAACAACGTTCGGTGCATCTGTACCAGGGTGCTTTGGAGTTGGCCACCACGGAGTTGACTCTGAAAGTTTGCGAGCAATTTTTCCTTCAAATGGTTCGTACTGTTTCATCAGTCCCCCTAAGTTCGTCATTCCTAAAGATAGGTGAGATACGGAATTAAGTAAAAACCACAATATGAAGATACAAACCCAGATAATTACGTGATTAACAATGTGACGTGAGAGCACTGAAGCTGAATGAAACATTGGACAAAATGCCGTGAATATAAGACTTTTTGGTGAGGTGCTGTTTTGCTGATAAAAATAAGAATCAAACGTCAACAATGACGGAGATAACCGGGGAGCTGTAATGCTACAGAATTCATTACTACGCAAAGCACTTGTTGCTGGCGGAATTGCAACACTTATGTTGTCATCAACACTCGTTGCGGGTGCTGCGACAACAGGGACATACAACGCGGCGGACGCCAAGTTGGTGCCAGCAGCACTGATGGGAAAGACACTCTCAGTAGCGACTGATGCCACATACGCACCGGACGAATCGATGAGCGGAACAACCATGGTTGGCTTTGATGTCGACCTTATTAAGGCCGTTGCCGTAACTCTCGGACTAAAAGTAACTGAGAACAACGTAACTTTCGACAACATCATCGCTGGTCTTTCAGCAAACAAGTACCAGATAGGAAACTCATCATTCACTGACAACAAGACCCGTGAGAAGCAAGTTAACTTCGTTGACTACTTCCAAGCTGGTGAGGGTGTTTACGCCAAGGCTTCTTCAAAGGCAAAGTTCACAGGACTTTCAAGCTTCTGTGGAATGAAGGTTGCAGTAGAAACCGGAACCGTTGAACAGACAGACGCT
>CAIKFN010000050.1 GCA_903826715.1 uncultured Actinomycetes bacterium | reverse complement strand
GTTTTGCAAGAATTTTTACGTTCGGCTTAGGCGAAAGTGCGCTGATATCAATAACTGGTGTATTACCAATTAATTGAAGTACCGAATCGTAACGAGCCACTACTGTGCTCCACCTGCAACTGCAGGTAGCAATGTGACTTCGTCGCCGTCAGCAACTGGAGCGTCAATGCCACCGAGGTAACGAACATCATCGTCATTCACATAGACATTCAAGAATCGGTGCAGCGTTCCGTCTTCGTTGAGTAGTTGTGGCTTTACAGCTGGATACGCATCGGTGATCTGCTTAAGAACGCCACCGATTGTTGTTGCGTCAGTGTCAAGAACTGCGAGTCCGCCCATTGCTTGACGAAGCACTGTTGGAATCCGAATTACTGCAGACATTTTGTTCCTCACTGATCTAATAGATGACTAACTTAGTCAACTTTAGTGGTACTTCGCAATAGCGTGACCAAAAAACATCCTTGAGTACCTAAGTACGCTTAAAGAGTGGCTAGGGCTAAACAAATCCAAGCGCGGCGTGACAAAAAGAAGGAAGACGCCAAAAAGGGTGACCAAATCGTCGCCTCAAATCGTCGCGCCCGTCATGATTTCGATTTAGTCGAAATCATGGAATGTGGCATGGTCCTCACCGGAACCGAAGTGAAATCTCTTCGCCAGGGCAAGGCAC
Source organism: uncultured Actinomycetes bacterium (assembly GCA_903826715.1). Taxonomy (GTDB): domain Bacteria; phylum Actinomycetota; class Acidimicrobiia; order Acidimicrobiales; family RAAP-2; genus RAAP-2. Next base: position 1,099 of record CAIKFN010000050.1, on the reverse strand, counting down.
AAATTGGTGAAGCGTTCGCACGAATTGAAAATAACGAAATCTGGATCTACCAAATGCACATTCCACCATGGGTGAATGCCGTGGGATTTGGAACACATGATCCAGACCGAAAGCGAAAGCTCCTCGCCCACCGACGTGAAATTGACAAGTGGTGGGACCAAACACGAATGCAACCACTCACAATTGTTGCTACCAAGGTCTATTTCAAAGATGGAAAAGCCAAGGTTGAGATTGCACTCGCCAAGGGTCGTAAGCAGCAAGACCGTAGAGAAGCACTAAAAAAGCGTGATGCTGAGCGAGAGATCCAGCGCACCACTCGCAACATCGAAAAATTCAGTTAAGCGTCACACACTTTTCGTTTACTTTTCGGCCTGTTCACAGACCAATACTTCATACTGGTTGTGCCCCCTACTAGGAGACACATGGCGTACATGGAATCGTATATTTATTGGATTAATGAATCAACTGAACATGTTGACGTCGAAGTAATCAATCAGAAGGTTCGATCACAACGTGGACAGGACTTCAAAGTTGAAGATGAATTCCACACACGTCCTTGGACTCGCTGGACCTATTTTTAAGTCATAAGTCGAGTAATTCATTCAGAAGCGATTCGCCACTAGACCACCCGTTGGAATTCTGGTTAATAGAAGGTATGCTTATTACGCAGCTAAAGCAGCTGCTAAATCCATGGGGATGAATTGTTTCGACAGAAGTCGTCGAGGTGAGTGAAGCGAGCCGTGGTCTCAGGATCCACGTTAAAGAGCCTGAAAAAATAAATAAACGCCAAGCCTCAGCTTGCGCTTGCTGCTTAGGTAGCAACATCCACCTAGACCCGGTCCTGCGGTTTAGTAAATGGGTGTCATAAAAGTAGGACTTACCAACGAGACTCGCTAGTGTTTTCGATGGGACAACTTAGCTAGATACGGTGCGTCTTCGGTGTTGACAGTAGAGCCGCTCCCGACAATTTCCTGTCGACTGCGCTCGGAGAAGAATCATTAAGAAGCTACTGGACCCGGGCTCGATACCCGGCATCTCCACGAAAGTAAAACCCGTACCGCGAGGTGCGGGTTTTACTTATTTACAGTGACTATTTTTT
>CAIKFN010000049.1 GCA_903826715.1 uncultured Actinomycetes bacterium | reverse complement strand
CACGACAAAATGAACCGGTCACGGTCACTCCACTTTGCGTCCGTCGGATCGTGTCTAAGTACTCGTGAGAACAGCATCACGCCAAGAGGGGCAAGTGCCATGGCAGTTCCACTGTGTCCAGATTTAGCAGCAGCAGGAGCGTCCATAGCCAAGGCTGCAATTTCTCTTATTGCACGACCTTCGAGTTCTGATGCGCCCTTAAATAATTCGTCAGTCATGCACTAGACAGTAGTGAATTTGGGCCTTCAGATTTGGGAGCCTTAACGGGTAGCCTTGTGTCATGGCCTTACAAATTCCACCTAATTGCGACTTAACGCTCGGACTCACGTGCGTTGATAAGAGCGTGCCTGGTCAGACCGTGTGGACAATGAAGGTGGACGAACGTTTTCTAAACCCCGCCGGGATAGTTCAAGGTGGTTTTATCGCCGCAATGCTCGACTCAGCCATGGGTGCGAGTGCCGTCACTGGAGCAGGGAAGAAGAACATTTCAGTGGCAAATACAGAGATGAAGGTCTCGTTTTTGCGTCCAGCAAAGCTCGGATCAACTCTCACTTGCACCGCTCAAGTTCTAAAGCCGGGCAGTGTCATCTCATTCTTGGAAGCAAAAGTGATAGACGAGGCGGGACTGCTCATTGCAACCGCTAGTTCTTCATATCTAATTAAAGAACGCTCTGAGTAGGATTAGGTCATGGAAAAGTCATCCTGGCGCAAGTTCCTTCGAGGAGCATCTCTTCAAAAAGACATTGAAGACATAAAGGAACTCGCGGTCCGCTACATCAAAGAAGAAACCGTTAAGCCAGTCAAAGACCTGGGTCGCTACATGCTCTTTGGGGCAATTGGCAGTCTCTTCGTTGGGGTTGGAACAGCGCTACTTCTCTTTGGTCTACTTAGATTCCTACAAAACCAGTTCAAAGTTCTTAACGGCACGCTTTCTTGGATTCCGTATCTGATTGTTGCCGTAGTCAGTGGCTGTGTACTTGCTCTCACTGCATGGAGAATTTCCAATGGCGTTGCTAAGCGTCGACTCGAGAAGTGATCATGCGTAACAAGTCAGAAACTCGTAAAGAACTTGAACAATCAGTTCGCTCACTTCTTCCTGAGGATGTTTCACTCGGTGAAAAAGCAGACGGAGAAACTCCAAATATCGCAGCTATTGGTCTTGGTGGACTCTTCACTGGTTACTTATGGGGATTTCTTCGCGGTCGTAAATCAGGCAAGGCTCGGCGTTGATTCTTAAACGTTTATTTCGAGTACTCCTTGCGTCATCAGTCGGTCGTGCTTGGGCACAAAAGTCACCCAGGTGGCTCAGCGTTGCCGCAGGTATTTTGTTGTTCAGGTTCATTGATAAGCGCGCTGCAACTTCTGGTGCTCGAAAGAAAAAAGGTAAGCACGCGTGAGTAAGGCAACTCTTCAAGCAGGCGAGCGCGTCATGCTCATTGACGCCAAAGATCGTCAGTACTTAATTACTCTTAAGCCCGATGCTGCATTTCATACCCACGCTGGCATCATTCAACACAATGATGTGATTGGCGCAGTCGAAGGATCACTCATCAAGGGCAATACCGAGCGAAGCTTCCTCGTTGTTCGCCCTACGCTTTCTGAAGTTATCTTGAAAATGCCACGTGGGGCACAAGTGATTTATCCAAAAGACCTTGGGACAATTCTCATGCAGGCTGACATTGGCCCCGGAATGCGTGTCCTTGAAGCTGGCGTTGGATCTGGTGCTCTTTCTATGACGCTACTTCGAGCAGGAGCATTGATTACTGGATACGAGATCAGAGAAGATTTCGCAGAGCACGCGAAAAAGACTGTTCGTGAATACCTCGGTGACGATGTTCACTACGACATACACATCCGCGACGTGACACTCGGAATTGATGAAGTAGACCTCGATCGAATAATTCTTGACATGCCTGAGCCATCACTTGTTGTCGAGCACGCAGAGAAGGCCCTTAGACCTGGTGGCATTCTGCTGGCGTATCTTCCGACCATTAACCAAACGCAGTTATTTCGCGAAACATTACGAAAACATCAGTTCGGTCTCGAAGAGACGGTTGAAATTTTTAGACGTACGTGGCACATTGATGGAAGATCAGTTCGTCCAGATCACCGAATGGTTGGACACACTGGATTTCTTACTTCAGCACGCCGACTCGTAGGTCGACCAGAAAAGGACTAGTCCTTTTCAATAAAGATACATTCGCCAGGACACTCTTCTGAGGCCTCAACGACTGCTTCTTCAAACTCCGCCGGAACAACAGCAAGCCCTTCAGCGCCACCGGGTGAGTCTTTTACTTGACCGTCTTGCTTAACGTAGGCGAGGCCGTCGTCAAGGAGTGTGAAGACAGATGGACAAATCTCTTCGCAGAGTCCGTCTCCTGTGCACAGATCTTGGTCGATCCAAACCTTCATT
>CAIKFN010000048.1 GCA_903826715.1 uncultured Actinomycetes bacterium | reverse complement strand
CTTCTTCAACTGCTTCGCACTCAACCAGTGGCTTCAGTACAAGCAGATTGGTAAGTGGAAGAACTACCTCTACGGGGAGCGGATCTACATCATCCTTTCCTTCTCAGCAAAGTCTGCACTGGCGTGGCAAATATTTTCAGGGGCCTTAGCCGCAACTATGCCTAAATAGATCTCAATAGGGTTTCAACATGAAAAGTAATTTCTTAGGACTACGTTCGCTAATTTACCCCGCCAAGAATTTAGAAACCTCTAAAGCATGGTGGACCAATGTTCTTGGAACAGAGCCATACTTCGACTCTGATGGATATGTTGGTTTCAATGTTGGTGGATACGAGATTGGTCTCAACAGTTGGTCTAGCGAACTCCATGGACCAATTACCTACATTGGCGTTGTTGACATTGAGGCAGCGATTACTGAATTACTCTCAAACGGCGCTACTCAGTTAAGTGGACCAATAGATGTTGGTGAAGGTATCTTGCTCGCAGACTTTCAGAGCCCCCAGGGTGAAGTCTTCGGAGTCATTCAAAACCCTCACTTCAAGCTTTCTCAGAATGGATAATTACTTAGAAATAAATCGCGCGAACTGGGATAGTCGTGTTGAGCATCACCTAAAAGGTTATGACCTTGACAAATTTCGCAGTGACCCTGCTTTTCTTTCATACGTAGTCAAGTTCGACAAAGAACGACTTGGAAACATTGAAGGTTTAGACATTGTTCATTTGCAATGCCACATTGGCACCGACACACTTTCGCTTGCTCGATTAGGCGCGAAATCAATCACCGGAGTGGACTTTTCTCCCAACGCACTTTTAGCTGCGAAGAATCTCGCTAGTGAACTCGGCATTGAAGCCACATTTGTTGAATCAACAGTTGATGACGCAGTGAGTACTTTAGATAATAAGAAATTTGACATGGTCTATACCGGCATTGGCGCACTGTGCTGGTTGCCAGACATAAAGAAGTGGGCCAAGGTTGTGTCATCACTACTACACCCCGGGGGACGACTATTTATTCGCGAAGGGCACCCAGTTCTCTGGGCTCTCAGCTACGAGCGCACAGATGGACTGTTGTCACTCGAATACAACTACTTTGAAACCGAAGGATTGAGTTTTATAGAGGAGAAGTCTTACGTTGATCACGAAGGAGCGGTTTCATCACCTGAGTCAATTAGCTTCAACCACGGGCTCGGAGAAATTATTACTGCGCTCATCAATGAAGGCATGACCATTACAGCCTTTGAAGAACACGACAGTGTGCCGTACCGAGCACTCGATGATTTAATGGATGACATAGGTAATGGTGAATTTCGACTTCGTGAAAACCCAGAGAGACTCCCTGTTTCTTACACACTTCAAGCCAGAAAAAACTAGACATTTCCATTACAATTAGGTAATGAAAAAAGTTCTAATTACTGGTGCCAGTGGCTACATTGGCAAGCACATAACACTCGACTTATTAAACAGTGGATACACGGTTCGCGCGTCAGTGCGAAGTGAAAAGAAGGCCGAAGAGGTCCGACAGGCAATTGCCTCTCATGTGAATAGTGGCATTGATCTAAGTACGCAGTTGTCATTTGTCGTACTTGACCTTGAAAGCGATGCTGGATGGCAAGACGCACTACGTGGCATGGATATCCTTATGCACACTGCTTCTCCATTTCCGATTGCATCACCAAAAGATGAGAACGACCTAATTAAGCCAGCAGTTGGTGGAACGCTTCGAGCCCTAAAAGCCGCTCACGAAATGGGCGTTAAGCGAGTGGTGCTTACGTCTTCTACTGCTGCTGTGTATGGAACTGATCTGCCCGCTGGCAAAACGGCCTTTGATGAGACTGTTTGGTCTGACGTCAACCACCCAGCTGGTCGCGTGGCCTACACAAAATCAAAGACTCTCGCTGAAAGAGCAGCTTGGGACTACATAAAGACAGAAGCTCCAGAGATTGAACTCACAACAATTAACCCAGTGTTGGTTCTTGGTGCACCTCTTGACTCAAATTTTGGATCATCCGTTTCATTAATTGAACGAGTGCTTAGGGCCAAAGATCCAATGTTGCCTGATCTGCACATGTCAATTGTTGACGTGAAAGATGTTGCACGAATGCACGTCAAAGCAATCGACTTAGACGCTGCCAAGGGAGAGCGATTTATTGCAAACTCTGGAAGCATGTCATTCGTAGAAATTGCAAAAGTCTTGAAGGCTGCTCATCCGGAACGAAAGATTAAGACTATGCAGGCGCCGAACTTTCTGGTGCGCATACTTGCACTATTTGATAAAGAGATCAAAGCTGCTCTTCCTTCATTAGGTGACACGACTCAAGTCAGTTCAGCCAAGGCACAATCGGTTCTTGGAATTAATTTCATCTCTGCAAAGCAGTCTGTACTCGATACCGCAGACTTCTTAGTTCAGAAAGGTCTCATTAAGTAATGAAAGAAGGCTTCGTAGAAGGACGGCCACGTATCTGGCTCCGCATTGATGGAGCCGTGCTCTTTGTGGCATCAATCATTCTTTTTGGAATGACTCACCAGCACTGGTGGATTTATCCAGTGCTTCTTTTTGTTCCAGACATATTCATGATTGGCTACGTCCGAAGCACAAAGCTCGGCGCACTCTTCTATAACGCCGGGCATAGTTACTTCTTGCCATCACTAGTCACCCTCTACGGATGGCACCACCCAATGGCGCTAGCTGTGGGACTTATTTGGCTTGGACACGTTGGCTTTGACCGAATGGCTGGCTACGGACTCAAGTACGACACCGACTTCAAGCACACACACCTCGGTAGTCTCTTTAAAGAAAAGCACTAGCTTTCGATTGCTCCAAGATCTTTAAGGGTTCGCCCTGAGGGCACATATTGATCAATCACTCCATTTGGAATAAATGCACGGATAGAAACTCTCTGTTCCACTTCTGAAAGTTGTAGTGCGATTTCATCAGCGCTCCATGCAGCATCAACTTGCCACTCTTGATCAGCACTAAATGGAGTGTAGAGAACCATGTCTGGCCCTTCAATACCAAACACGCGACCAGTAAATCGGTTGTCACTACTCGCTAAATACACAACAAGTGGTGAGACATGTTCTGGTGCATGCCGGTCAAATTCAGTTTGTGACTCTGGCATCATGCGAAGCACTCCCGGGGACGCTTCAACCATCCTGGTTCGAGCACACGGCACAATTGCATTCACACGAACTCCAAGATCACCGAGGTCTTGAGCGTGACTTACAGTGATTGCAGCAATGCCTGATTTTGCTGCGCCATAAACTCCTCCACCTTGTGCAGGGTGCAGTCCAGCTGAAGAAGACGTATTAATGATTGCTCTGCCAGCACGTGGGCCAACTTCTGTCCAGTGCGCAGCGGCAAAGTGGCTGAGAGCAATAGTTCCTTTAAGGTGAACGCCAATTTCTGCGTCAACATCTTCCTCGCTCAAATCAGCAAGTCGCTTTGATCTATTGATACCTGCATTATTTACAACAATGTCAAGTTGACCGAAGCGCGTCAACGCGTCGTCAATCATGCTCTTCGCACCACTCCAGTCAGCAACACTCGCATGACTTGCGAATGCTTCTGCACCAATTGTGCGTAGCTCACTAACCACGTTGTCGGCCTGACTAGTTCCATCAGGTTGTCCGTCGAGCCCAGCACTGAAGTCATTGACAATGACTTTCGCGCCAGCCTTAGCCAGTGCTAATGCATGCGCTCGACCGAGCCCTCTGCCCGCTCCTGTAACAATTGCGACTTTGCCTTTGAGGCTGACCATGTTCTAAAGGTAGCAACCAATAGATAAAGGGCTGAATCACTTGGTATTTCAAGAAAAGATAAGGTTCCATACATGACACGAGACAACGAGCAGCTCCGCTTTGTAATTGAAATTGAAGTAACTGACATCGAGCGATTTAAAGAAATTGCTGAAAAGTGTGTGGAGTTCAGTCGAACTGAGCCTGGCACATTGCTCTACGACTGGTACATCGATGAAGAAGCAAAGACTGCACGTCTCTACGAGGCTTACGAATCGGTAGATGCTGTAATTGCTCATGCGAAGGGACCGGTGTTCACCGAGATTGGTATCCCATTATTTGAAACATGCAAATTCATCAAAGTCGACTGCTTCGGTGACCCAGGAAAACTCGCAGATCGAAAAGGACTATGGCCCGTAACGTACTGGGGCGTTCCATTTTCCGCGCTGAACGCTTGAGTAAAACTCATTAGTGAGTAATTGTTCACAAGTACTAGTATTCGAAAATGACAGCAAAACTCTTACTTGTACACGGCGCCTGGCACAACGCGAAGGGATTCGCCTCTTTGCAAAAGGAGTTAAATGCCTTAGGCATTGAATCAAACACTGTTGAACTATCAAGCGCCGCCAAGGGTGGCGACCTAATAGGCGACATGTACGGTGACGCAGAAATTGTTCGTAGCGCTGCAAAAAATTTGGGTGACGATGTCTATGTACTTGCTCACTCATACGGCGGACTACCAATAACTCAAGGGCTAACTGACCTACCCAGTGTTCGTGGGCTCATTTATCTAACTGCATTCATGCTCGATGAAGGTGAGACACTCTTTGGCGCATGTGGTGGACAAGCACCGCCATGGTGGGTATACAGTGCGGACAACACCCGACTCACGACACAAGATCCGGGTTCAGTTTTCTATAACACCTGCAGTGCTGAGATAAAATCATCGGCAATTAGTGAACTACGAACTCAAAGCCTCATCTCATTCAATCAAGAAATTACCAACATTGCGTGGAAAAAAATTAACTCCACGTACATAATCTGCGAGCAAGATCAAGCAATCCCACTGTTTGCACAAGAAGCAATGTCACAACGCGCGAACCAGGTTATGAGAATTGACACTGATCACTCTCCGTTCCTTTGCAAGCCAAAAGAGCTCTCGGAGATGCTTGAAGAAATACTTAAGAAGTAGCGCAATACAATAAAATCATGTCGAACATAAATTCCTCACTTCTTGACAGTTGGTGGATGCTCTACGAAACATTTTGGGCTTTAGTCATCGGCTTTTCAATCTCAGGGTTAATTCAAGCCTTCGGATCAAGCTTGCTCATTGTTGAAAAACTCGGAAAGCACAATCCTTCGTCTGTTTCAAGAGCGGGTTTTCTTGGTGCAATCAGCTCAAGCTGTTCATATGCCGCGAGTTCTATTGCAAAGAGTCTTTTTGACAAGGGAGCCGACTTCACCACATCAATGGTGTTCATGTTCGCGAGCACAAATTTAGTCTTCGATCTAGGACTCGCTATCTGGGCACTACTTGGATGGAAGTTCGCTGTCGCCGAACTCATTGGTGGCGTTTTGATGATTGTTCTGCTGGCCATTCTGCTTCCCCTGGCAGTGACTAGTTCAAAGACTCTGTCACTCAGAAACACATCTATGAAATCTGTCATGAACAGCACTTCAAAACCAACGCTGTTCGATGCCGCTGGGTTCACCATGGGTGACTTGATGATGCTCCGATTTGAACTCATCGGTGGTTTCCTAGTTGCGGGCTTCTTTGACAAACTCATCCCAACAAGTTTTTGGAATGCGTTCTTTATCACCAAAGGTGGCGCATTCGCTGCAATAGAAAATGCGATGATTGGGCCAATAATCTCTGCGTTCAGTTTTGTTTGCTCGGTTGGGAACATCCCCCTCGCAGCCGCACTCTGGAGCAAAGGCATTTCATTCGGTGGAACAATCTCATTTATTTTCGCTGACCTACTCACCATCCCTTTGATTCTCATTTACAAGAAATTCTTTGGAACAAAAATCACCGTACGTCTCGTACTGGTTTTCTGGTTTGTAATGAGTCTGAGCGGACTGATTACACAAGCACTATTTAATGCATTAGGCGCAACGCCAATGAGAATGTCAATGGGTCAGATGCAGTCACATTTTGCGAATAACGCAAACACATGGTTGAACGCAGTAGCGCTTCTAGTTCTAATTGCTGTTTACGTCACCTACAAAGTGGGGCAACGTCGTCCAGCTTCAGAATCATTTGCCAAGGATCCCATCTGCGGGATGCAGGTTGCCGTGAGCACTGCATCAGCTGTGTTGGAGCTTGGTGATGAAACGTATTACTTCTGCTGTGATGGGTGCAAGGAAAAGTTTGCAACCTCTCAGAGTTAGTGTGCGCTAACTGGTGCATCCTTTTTACTTACCTGTAAGAACGTCACCAGAATCAGAATCGCACCCAGGAAGATAAGGCTTGTGGTTGTGGTTCCAAGCCCAATCCCACTTGTATTTTTAGGCTGTGACAAGAAGTCACCTATGGATGCACCCAGTGGTCGAGTAATCACGTAGGTGACCCAGAATGCCAGAACTGAATTGATTAGTTGTAGTCGCCATGCGACTGCAATAACAACTATGCATCCAGCAAATACAAGAAAACTAGTGAAGTAGCCCAAGGCAATCTTTTCTGCGAACAAGTCACCTGCAGCGGTGCCGAGTGCGAACGTGAAAAGAATAGTTAACCAGTAGAACGATTCGCGTCGGAAATTATCAACACTGTGGATTGATAACGATTTCTCTGTTTTATACCAAGTCATAAACGTAAGTGCTAGTGCGATGCCGAAGACGATTGTCGACGTGATTAAAGAAATGTTTAATTTGTCTGTCATGGTGTCCGTAATCAGAGTTCCAGTGACAGAGATTAAAACAACGGCCAGCCAGTAGGTCGGTGCAAAATAAGAGTTGAGCTTGAACTGCCACACGAGTGCGCCAACAAGGCAAGCACTCATAAAAAATAATGTTCCTTGAGTACCAAAACCCAATGTTGTATTTAGGTAATCAGCAAAAGTTTCACCAACGGTTGTTGAGAGCACTTTAATGATCCAGAAGTATGCAGTGATCTCTGGAACTTTTACAAGAGCTGATCGATTAATTATTGAGGTAACAGACACATATCAAATTTAGACCCGGTGGTTCTTGAGCCATTGCCTTCTTATTGAATAATTATTTAGTAGACTTTTTTAGTGAACAGGCTACGTGAACTAAGCGCAGAATTTATTGGAAGCGCATTCCTCACCGCCATTGTTATTGGCTCTGGCATCGCCGCACAGCAGCTGTCGCCAAACCAAATTGGACTAGAACTCCTAGAGAACACCGCAGCCACTGTTGCGGGGCTCTACATACTTATAAATGTCTTTGGTCCAATTTCTGGGGCTCACTTCAACCCGATTGTTTCATTCGCTGATGTTGTCATAGGCAAGAACACACTTAATCGTGCTCTCGCCTACTTGCCTGCTCAGGTAGCTGGTTGAGCACTCGGTGCATTAACGGCGAATGCAATGTTTGCACTTCCCCTTTTTCAGCTGTCAACCCACCACCGCGCGACGGCTCCACATCTACTCTCTGAAACAATTGCAACCGCAGGTTTACTCCTTGTAATTTTTGCGCTCTCGAAAAATGGCGGTGAGCAAAAGATTGCTGGATCAGTTGCTAGTTACATTGGTGCTGCTTACTTCTTTACTAGTTCGACCAGCTTTGCAAACCCAGCTATTTGCGTTGGTCGCATGCTCTCAAACACCTTTGCGGGCATAGCTCCTTCTTCAGTTCCAGCATTTATTGGCGCCGAGATTATTGGTGGGGTTCTAGCAGTACTTTTCGTCAAGTTTTTGTTCCCAGAGAAGACAATCAATGCCTAAACCCGAAGTTCTCTTCGTCTGTGTTCACAACGCTGGTCGTAGCCAAATGGCCGCAGCCTTCCTTATTCACCACTCCAAGGGCGCTGTGAGCGTCCGCTCAGCAGGTACTGCGCCTGCTGACAGCATTAACCCGGCAGTGATTGAAGCCATGCAGGAAAAGGGAATTGACTTACTCGCAATGGGCGCTAAGCCAAAGATTCTTGAGAGTGAAATTGTAAAGGGATCAGACTACGTAATCACCATGGGATGTGGCGATGAGTGTCCATTCTTTCCTGGTGTCTCCTACCTCGACTGGGCACTTGAAGACCCAGCGGGCAAGGGCGTTGAATCGGTTCGACCAATTCGCGATGAAATTGAAAGCCGTGTTCTTGCTCTTATCGAGCAAATAGCTAAGAGCTAACTGCTTTTACGCAACGCCTTCAGTAACTAGCTCAATAGTTTTCGAGTGGCTACCGCAGTCCGAACACTTTGCAATTGCTTCTACAGGCTCTGCAGACCGTGCTTCAGCAATACGTAGTTTGTCCATGAAGTGAAAGTGGTGAATTTCCTTCTTGTGCGCTTCATGGCCGAGGTGACCAGCCAAAAGAAGCGGCAGCACCACTGCAGTCGCTGCGAGTATGAAGAGAATTCCGATGAAGTATGCAGTAACCATGTTTCCTCCTAGTTGGTTGAGAACTACCAACAAAGTAGAGGGGTCTGATTAAAAGACTGTGAGCAAATCGTGTTTCTTGTGTTCCAATTTAGTGAACACAAGCAGAACTGCTTACTACTCGATCAGCCGAAGCGACCCTGAATGTAGTCAAGGGTGCGTGAGTCAGAAGGGTTATTGAAGATCTTCGTTGTCTCAGCAAACTCAATAAGCTCACCAGCTCGGTCATCACCCATCAACAAGAATGCACAGTTATCAGAAACGCGTGCAGCCTGTTGCATGTTGTGCGTAACAATCACAATGGTCACTCGGTTCTTCAGTTCACCCATGAGGTCTTCAATTGCCTTTGTTGAAATTGGGTCAAGTGACGATGTTGGCTCATCCATAAGAAGTATTTCTGGCTCCACGGCAAGCGCGCGAGCAATGCAGAGGCGCTGCTGCTCTCCACCTGAGAGTGTGGTGCCACCATTCTTTAGACGTCCCTTAACGCTGTCCCAGAGGGCTGCGGCAATTAGAGATGACTCAACTGCTTCATCGAGCAGCGACTTCTTTTTAATCCCATTAAAACGAAGTCCTGAAACCACATTGTCGTAGATGGACATTGTTGGAAATGGGTTCGGACGCTGGAACACCATTCCAATGCGACTGCGAAGCAGTGTTGTAGGAAGTTTGTCGTTGTACACATCAGTGTCACCGAGAAGAATCTGTCCTTCAACTACAGCACCCTTGGTGAGGTCATGTAGGCGGTTAAGGGCACGAAGCAGTGTGGTCTTACCTGAACCTGATGGTCCAATGAGCGACGTCACTTTCTTTTCTTCAACATCAAACGTCACGTCACGGACTGCAGTGCGACCACTGAACGCCACGGATACATCTTTGAGTTGCATTGCAATCTCATTCTTTGTAGCTGGCATGTTCGCAGTGACCTCAATCTTTGTTGTTACAACTTCCATTAGCGCTTTTCCCTTCTCATTCGAGCTGAAACTATTCGAGCAGTGAGACTTAAAATCAAGATCATTGTTACCAGCGCTAACGCCACACCCCAAGCAGCGACACGCTGGCTTGGGTACTGCGACCCTGAGTAATTGTACGTAAGAAGTGGAAGCGCCGACATTGGATGAAGGGGGTTGAAATCCCAGACTCCAGAAGCACCAACTACTAGCAAAATTGGGGCAGTTTCACCCATGGCACGAGCTAACGAAAGGAGCACACCAGTAATCACGCCAGGAGCAGCCACCGGCAAAGTAACTGACTTGGCAATCTTGGAGTCACGTGCTCCTAAGGCAAGGCCTGCTTCTCTCAGCGTTGATGGAACTCCTCTAAACGAAATTTCACTGGACTTGGCAATAACGGGGACCATCAACACACCAAGTGCGACCACCCCAGCGAGCCCGGAGAACTGCTTCATGGGAAGCACTACATATTCGTATGCAAAAACGCCCAGAAGAATAGAAGGGAGACCCGTCATGATTTCTGTAACGGCGCGAAGGGTGTTTGCAATACGTGACGTCGCCTCGGATAGGTAGAGGCCAAGCAGAACACCAATTGGAACAGCCACTAGCCCCGCAAGTAGGTCAATAACGATTGTCCCTAAAATTGCATTACCAATTCCACCAATAGCGTCTTGCTGAACCAAGTTTGGCTGGGTAGGAAGCGCAGTCAGAAACGTCCAGCTAATCGCGGCAATTCCTTTATTAATCAATGCGTAGATAACTGAACCAAGTGGGATCAGTGCCAGGATGAAACATCCCATAAGAGTCGCTATGTAAGTGCGAGATAGAAAAGTACGACGCTTAATCGTTGCGGCAGCTCGTTCTTGAATCTGCTTGCGACGATCATAAATCGGATCAGGTGGAAGTTGAGTGAGAAGATTGGTCATGCCGTTGCCTTTGCGCGATTGGTAAGTACGCGGGCAAAGGCGTTAACACTCGCCGTGATAACCATCAAAATAAGCGCTAATGCTGCAAGCGCTGCGCCAGTGTTCCCGCTCGCGTCTCCGAACTCAGTCGCAATGGTTGATGCAAGTGTTCCGCCAGTTGAGAAGAGTGAGTGTGGCATTTGAATGTTTGACCCAATGACCATTGCAACAGCGATTGTCTCACCGAGGGCGCGACCGGCACCGAGAACAATTGCCCCCATAATGCCTATCTTTGAAGTAGGAAGAATAACTTTTGTGAAAACCTGACTTCGTGTGGCGCCAAGCGAAAGCCCACCTTCAATAAGGTCAACGGGCACAACTGAAATTACATCTCGAGAGATTGCAACAATTGTTGGAAGAATCATGACCGAAAGAACAATCCCCGCCAAGAGAAGACTGAAGCCTTCTTGTGGGCCATTGAATGGGAAGTTACTTCCAGTGATGCCAGCGAGGAATGGTTGCACAGTGTGTGACAGCCAAGGCGTCAAGTACCAAAGACCCCAAAGACCGTAAACAACAGAAGGAACCGCGGCTAGAAGTTCGACGAGCGAAGCACCTAGAGTTCTGAATTTTGGTGGAACAAGGAAGAGGAGTGCGAGTGCCGATGAAATGCCAATCGGAACCGCAATAAGAAGAGCGATCAGGGTGGTGATAAGTGTGTCAAGGATAAGTGAGAAGGCGCCGAATGGACCATTTCCACCCGCAACCCAAGCCGTGCCAGTAATCAGATGATATCCGTTTTGCTTCAGCGCCGGCCAGGCTGCGTGTAAAACACTCCAAACAAAAATAAGGACTACAGCTCCAAAAAAGAAAGCTGCGCCCTTTAGAACAATTTTGTACGGACGATCAGAAGTGGCCGAGTGAGAAACTCTCTCGGCCACTTCTGATGAACCATGAATTCCAGGTTCTTTCGTCTGCATAATAAGTTTTAAATCAATTCTTTAGTTAAGAACAATCTTTGTACCGTTGTACGTTAGCTGTGCAATTTGTGAAGCGGCAAGTGTGCGTACGTAGCTCGGAAGTGGAACATATCCCTGCTGTTGTGCAACGTTCTGTCCAGCTGTTGAGCCAGACTGAGTTGCCCAGTCGAGGAACTTTGCCACGAGTGTTTCTGCAGCTTGCGTACCAGCGTTAAGTGTCTTGAAGTCCTGTGGAACAATTGCCCAACTGTAACCTGCGATTGGGTAAGCACTTGCACCTGAACCGTTAACGATTGAGAAGTTACTTACAACTCCGTCAGTTCCTTCACTTGGTGGGGTTGCTGAGAAGTTTGCAGCGTCAGTAGCAACGTTTGCAGCATTCAATGAAACAACTTTCCCGGCAGCATTGATTAGCTGTGCAGCTGGAAGTGTGTGCTGAAGAAGGATGTATGAGTACTCAACGTATCCAATTGCACCGACTGTCTGCTCAACATCACCAGCAACTCCAGCGTTCTTCTGAGCACCAAGACCAGCCGTAGGGACTTGTCCCTGGTTGAATGTGGTGTTAGGGAAGACTTGAGTTCCAATCGGCTTGGTCGTAGAGATTCCACCTGAACCAGCAGTGATTGCAAAACTTGTAGTTGCAGCTGCCTTCAAGTAGTCCATGAAAATGTAGCTAGTACCTGAACCGTCAGCACGGAATACTGGAACGACTGGGGTGTTTGGAAGTGCACATGTTGAAGATGTGACCTTTCCAGCCTTGTTCTTCTTCACATTTACAATCTTTGGGTTGATGGCACAAATTGCCTTGTCATTCCATGATGTGATTGAACCGTCGTAGATCCCAGCAAGAGTTGCAGCATTAAGGATTACTGGGTTCTTTGGAAATGCCTTTTGAACCGTTGGGAGGTTGTACATAAGTCCAACACCACCAAGAACTACAGGAATCTGTACGTAGTTGCTTAGTGTGGTTGATGCACCAGCACCAGTGATAATTGATGAGTCGAGGCTGGTTCCAGTTGCCTGGTTAACTGTTCCCATTGGAACGTCTGAAGCACCAACTTGGTATGTGCCCGCAACAACATTCTTCTTACCAGTTGTTGAACCAGTTGGAGAATAGAGAGCAAGTCCAGTCGGAGCGCTTGAACCTGACTGCTTTGCAGCCTGAGACATGTAGACAGGAATAGCAGCATTGAAGAATGGCTCGTCAAAGCTTGATCCACCCATGTTGATTGATGAAGCAGCAGCAGCCAGTCCATCTGTAGATGTGAATGTAAGGTCACCAGTAAGCGTTGCAGCGTTAGCGACTGATACAGCCATTGTAGAAAGAAGCCCGATTGTTGCAATTGCAACTCCTAGGTTTCTGCGAAGAGTCTTCTTCATTATTTTGCTTTCCTCCTAAAGAAAAGTGATTAGTTTATGGTTCAGCAATGAATTATTTGTAACTAGCCTTTGCTAAACCACCATCAAACATACGGTCACAAGGTAACCGCAAGGTGAAGCAATGCCTTTATTTAAGTGAAATCTTGGCTAACAAAAAAGATGAAGGGTGACGATGGAACACCCTTGATAATACGGAAAGCTTGGTTTAGGTAGTCGACGAAGATGTCGTACGTTAACTTTTGGGCAAGTTACAACAATGTTGTTTATCTGCAGCAATAGGCTGTTGACGGAAAGACAGGGCTGCGATGAGCAAAAAAATTGACGAAGCGTTTTATAAGTTACAAAGTGAGGCACAGCACCACATCAAGCTTTCTCAAGCTCGTGAAGACGCGTTTGAGAACGGCTTTGCACAGGGGATGGCCGAAGCACTTCGCATCATTGCCGCTATCAGAGATTCCGCTGAATAAAACTTTTAAAGTTTCATCCAATTTCTCCCAAGCGATTACAGTTATTTCACATTAAGGTAACTCGGCCTTCATACCTTATATAAGTGGCACTCGTTCAGACTCCGTCAACTCCCCCGACATTGGACCGTGCTGCACTTCGCGTTGTATTTTCAGACTGGTTGAGCTTTGGTCGCAATGGTTGATCCTGAAGGGCGCAGTGTCGTCTTAGTTGTCGAGGATGAAGAGAGCTACCAAGAAGCTCTCAAGGTTGGGCTGACGGTTGAAGGATTTGTGGTTGTTTCAGCAACAACTCTCAGCCAGGCTCGCGCACTTATTGAAACTACTAAACCAGATTTAATTTTACTTGACGTAATGCTCCCTGACGGATCTGGCCTGGACTTGTGTCGAGAAATTTGTGAAACAAAAAAGATCCCAGTCATCATGGTTTCAGCTCGAACCGAAGAGCTCGACATTGTGCTTGGTCTCGAAATTGGTGCTGCTGACTACGTCACGAAGCCTTACCGGTTACGTGAATTAATTGCGCGTATGCGCGTTGTTCTGCGTCGACCAGCCATCGAAAGCAACGAAGAAATTATCAACTTTGGGAACATTCGTCTCGACCTCACCCGCAGAACTGTTGAAAAAAATAACGTTGCCATTGAACTGAGCCGAAAAGAATTTGACTTATTAACTCTGTTCGCTACACGACTTGGTCAAGTCGTCACGCGAGAAGTTTGCCTCGACACGCTTTGGTGGGGTTTAGAACTTTCTGACACGCGAACACTAGATACTCACGTAAAGCGACTACGACAGAAAATTGAAGACGAACCCGCTGACCCTAAGCACTTGCTTACAATTCGTGGTGTGGGCTTTCG
>CAIKFN010000047.1 GCA_903826715.1 uncultured Actinomycetes bacterium | reverse complement strand
CCTTTCGCATACGGAAGCCTTGTTGCTACTCCTACCTCGCCAAAGAGTGAGATCGGAAAGCAGTGGTTAGTGCCAGTACTCACGAAGTCGTTGGATTCAACAACGGTTACTCGCAACTTGCTGAGCGATAAGCCAATTACGATTAGCGACGCGGCACCAGTGCTCGTAAACGTAGGCGCATCTGGAGTATTCAGGACCCGTTACGGCGCAGCAGAATCATCTGCGATCGCAGCTCGATTCGGAGAACTTGAAAAAGTTGACCGAGCGAACATCTTGCTCGATGCATGGGCGGCACTCTTTGCTGGCCAGATCACGTGGGCCAGTTTTGAAGAGCTTGCACGAAGTGCCGCACCATATAGAGAAGTTGCTTCTCTAGAAACTGTGGCTGCTGCGATTGAAATGCTGAATCGTGTACTCACTGATGAGCAGAGACCAAAGATTGCTGCATTCACAAATGACATCTTCGCTCCTGTTCTCGACGCATTCGGTTGGGACCCTAAGCCAAACGAAAACACCTTTGATGGCAAGGCACGTGGACTCGCTATTGGAACACTTGGAAGTGTTGCGAAGAACCAAGCAGTGATTGCTGAAGCACGTAAGCGTTTTGATGCCGGCAAGATTCACGGTGATATCCTGATCTCTGTACTTCGAGTTATTGCTGAGCAGAGTCAAACTGGCGACTTCGATGAATTCTGGAAGCGTTGTCAGAATGCCGCAACGCCACAAGACGAAAACAACTACCGCATGGCACTTGGATTCTTTACTGATGAGACGTTGCTGCTTCGAGCTACTGAAATGTGTTACTCAACATTCCGTAACCAAGACGGTGGAATGATGCTTGGTTTCTACAGTCGTAATCGTGTCTCAGGTCCAGCTGTGTGGAAGGTCATTGCGAAGCGATGGGACGAAGCAATGGAGCGATTCCCTTCAAGCGCCCACGCACGACTCGCCGTTGGAGTATCTACCTACGTAACTGATGAAGCATTCTCACGTGAGGTTGAAAAGTTCCACAACGAGCACCCACTTGCTGGTCGCCAAAAGACAGTCGACCAAGAAATTGAGCGCATGCACGTAGGGATTGCATTCACAAAAGCAATGCGCTCACAGTTCTAGGTTTAGCAAATGAGCATTGGCTATTTCTTATTCATCGTTGCGCTGATGTTCGTTATCGAACTTCCCGACAAAACTTTCGTGGCGACCATTGTCATGGCCTCAAAGGCACGTCCAATGCCAGTTCTGCTGGGTGGGTGCATCGCATTAGTTATTCACATGGCAATTGCCTGCGCCGCGGGTCAAGTTTTTGCAAACTTTCCCAAAACTATTAAGGACGTAATCATCGCCCTTTTCTTTTTAGGTGGTGCTGCATATCTGCTCTTTGTTCCAGAAAAAGACGAGCAAGTAAAGGGCGAGAAAGAGGGATCGGTTGAGAAGTCAGCAACATGGTGGAAAGAATTCACTGTTGCCTTCACGGTAATTTTCATTGGTGAATTTGGAGATCTAACTCAAATTCAGGCTGCCAACCTGACTGCAAAAACACACCTGCCCTTTGCAGTGTTCTTTGCGTCATCAATTGGTCTTATTCTCGTCGAAATTCTTGGTGTGTATGGCGGACAGTTTCTTGTCAAAAGAGTGTCGCTTCAAAAAATTAGATACGCCGGTGGAGCCATCTTTGCGGTCCTGGGAATTTATTCTGTAGTTAAGTTGATTACTGGATGAGTCGGCGCTCAGAGCTTCTAACTTTCGTCGAAGGCGTAAAAGGTTTTATGCCAACCAATGAAGGTCTGGCCCTGCACGAATACACTCGTGCTCATGGTGAAAAGCACTCTGGTGGAACGTGGCTCGAAGTCGGTGCTTGGTGCGGGAAGTCAGCCGTCTTCATAGGAAGTGCCGCGGAAGAAACCGGTGCAGTGCTCTATTCACTTGACCACCACCATGGCAGCGAAGAGAACCAAGCTGGATGGGAACACTTTGATCCACTTCTCGTTGACGCAGTCGACGGAAGGCTCAATACCCTTCCCACGTGGCAGCGAACAATTGCTGACGCCAAACTTGAAGCCACCGTTATAGGACTTGTTGGACCGTCAATTGTTGTAGCAAAGCATTTTGCGCAACCACTCGATGTTCTCTTCATCGATGGTGGTCACGGCAAAGAAGTCGCGTGGGCCGACTACGAGGCATGGACCCCAAAGATTGTTATCGGTGGACTACTGCTCATCCACGACGTATTCCCAAATCCAGAAGATGGCGGACGTCCACCATACGAGATCTATCTCGCAGCTCTAGAGAGTGGAAAATTCGAAGAAATCGGTGACGAAGGATCGCTTCGCGTACTTCGCCGAGTTAGTTAATTCGACATCCTGGTTCAGGAAGGTCAAGTGGTTCGCCGAGTACTTCGTGGCGAAATAGTCCAGCAGCTGGTGAAGAAGAACTGAGTGCGTCAGCGGCCAAAATAATTGCCGCCGAGGTGTAACTAGAAGTCTCTGCGTGAGGGAATGTAACCGCGTCAGGGTACGCAATGCCTGTCCAGTACGCACCATCTTCACGACGGTGACGCGTGGTGCATGAAAAAAGATCAAGTGCCTGTGTCGTGAAGCCGAGTGCATCAAGTGAAAGAACACACTCTGCAGTTTCTGCAGCGGTGACCCAGTCATTCGTAGAAACACAGCGAACGCCGAAGTCGTCCATTACGTGACGCTCCCAGCCATCTTTAATGCGCTTCTCGCCTGCAGCGCCGTGAAGGGCGCCACTAAAGATTGGGTAGTACCAGTCCATGGCGAATTCGTTCTTTGGAGCAAATGCTCCT
>CAIKFN010000046.1 GCA_903826715.1 uncultured Actinomycetes bacterium | reverse complement strand
TTGTACTGCCGCCAAGAAGTCAGCCGATTGAGCAATAAAAGCAACAGCAACTCCGAACAGCGTCATGATGAGACTTAGCGCACTGTGCACTGGATTCTTCATTACAAGAACTCCGAATGCACCAACGAGAGTAAGTAGTGCAGCAGTAATAAAGATAAGAATGCTCGGGACTGCGTAACTAAGAGCCAACATTATTTCTTACCCTTAAATCGAGGAGGTAATTTCTCCATCACCTGCGTCATCATGCCTTCAAGCCCGCGACGATTAAGCGGAACATCTTCTGGCTCTAAGTGGCGGTAGAACGCGTCACGAAGTTGCTTTGAACCCGTTGCTTTGTCATCTCTGTTTTCAGACTGTCCAGCTTCTGCAGCCTTAATTCCTGCGCCTAGGTCGCCAGTCCACTGAACTACGCCTTCGAATGCAGCATCTCCGGCTGGTGATGTTGCGCGCATCCAGCCACCAGTCATTTCTGCTTCACCTTCACGCCAATCTTCCCATGGCAACTTCTGAGGGAAACCTTGATCGTCGACGAGCAATTCGCTCTTCGTGTAAATCGCATCAGCACGATTTGAGAATGAGTACTCAAACATTTTTGACTCAGTGATTGCCTGTGTCGGGCAAGCTTCTACGCATAGGTCACAGTGAATGCAGCGTAAGTAGTTAATTTCGTAGATGTAGCCGTAGCGCTCTCCCGGACTCACTGGGTGGTCCATTGGGTTGTCTAGTCCGCGAACGTTGATGCAGTTAGCCGGGCAAACTCCAGCACAGAGCTCACAGCCAATGCACTTTTCCATTCCGTCTTCGTAACGGTTTAGAACATGGCGCCCGTGTTGGCGAGGTTGCTTGGCTCGCTTCTTTTGTGGATAACTCGTAGTCACGTTCGGGCGACCAATGTGTTGCATCGTGAGTTTGAAGCCACCGAAGAAATCTGTAAATTTACTCATCCGCATCTCCATCAGTGAAGTTGCGAAGTGCGAATCCAGGAAGAGGTCGCTTTCCCACGGTTGGTAAAATCGCTTCGCCATCTTTTCCACGTGACTGACCTAAGGCAAAAGAACGCTCAAGCAACGTGTACGAAATAAGAACTGTCGCAATCATGATTAGCCCCCAAGGCTTTGAAACAACAAACCCTGCAACGATGAGCATCCATCCGAGACTGAGTGGGATGAGTCGCTTCCAGCCGAGGTCCATTAATTGGTCATAGCGAAAGCGTGGCAGTGCGGCACGGAACCAGATGTAACTGAACGCAAAGGCCGTTGTCTTGGCGAGGAACCAGATAATTGGGAATACCCACTTGAAGTGTGCAATCGGTGGGATCCAACCGGCGGGACCACCAAAGAACAACGTCACCATGATTGCTGACATGGTAATGGTGTTCATGAATTCAGCCAAGAAGAACAATGCGAAACGAAGTGACGAGTACTCCGTGTGGAATCCACCAACAAGTTCACTCTCTGCTTCAACAACGTCAAATGGCGGACGGTTCAGTTCTGCGGTGATTGAGATAAGAAATACAACAAAAGGAACAATGCCGAGACGGATTAGGTTCCAGTGCCAAATACCGTGTGCCTGAGAAGTAACAATGCTGTGTGTCGTTAGCGAGCCAGTTGCGAGAATGACCGTAACAATGGTCATTCCGAGAGCGGCTTCGTAACTAATCATTTGAGCGCTTGCTCGCACAGAAGAAAGAAGTGGGTACTTCGACCCCGAAGACCAGCCCGCAAGCATGACTCCGTAGACAGAGATACCCGACATCGCAAGCATGAGCAAAATGCCCATTGGCGGATTCGCAATCTGCAACATCACCTGGTGGCCACCAATGTTGAGTGTGCCACCGACTGGAACAATGGAAAACGTAATTAGCGCTGGGACTAGAACTAGGT
Source organism: uncultured Actinomycetes bacterium (assembly GCA_903826715.1). Classification (GTDB taxonomy): domain Bacteria; phylum Actinomycetota; class Acidimicrobiia; order Acidimicrobiales; family RAAP-2; genus RAAP-2. The sequence goes on along the minus strand of CAIKFN010000046.1, from coordinate 5,879 downwards.
ATGGCGCCAACTTGAAAACAAAACGGTCAGCTTCAGCAGGAATTAGATCTTCTTTAAAGAACAACTTGATTCCGTCGGCGAGCGTCTGGAGAAGTCCGAATGGTCCCCAGCGTTGTGGCCCAATGCGACTTTGCATGTCTGAGATTGCTTTTCGCTCAAACCAAATCATCAAGATAACCGAGCCCATGAGTGCACCGAAGCCCACGAGAACTTTGATAATCACAATGAGGACTACAACGCCAGTCATTCCGTGGCTAAAGAGTGGATCCGTTGAAGCGAGCAACGAGTTCATCGGGTCTCCAGTCTTATTTGATTAATAAGTGAGGTCGCATCAATAATCGAACGCACACCATTGACGTCGCTCAACTTTTCAACTCCAAAGGGAACTTCTACAACGCCGCGAGGAACATTGTTGTCGAGTTCAATCGTCACCGAAATAGTTCCGTTGGCTCCCACTGCATTTACGCTCACGCCATCTTCGGCGCCGATGCGCTCAAAGTCAACATGGTTCAACTTGAAGGTTGGAGCTTCAATGAGTCCGTGTAGTGCGCTTGAACCCTGGACTGCAATGCCGTTGTCGTAGAGACGTCGAGTTAGGTTCACTCGAAGCGCGTACCCATCAACTGATGGTGCATCTATTTCTCTTCCAGCATCGACTTGTGCGAGGGTTGCGCTATTTCCGCGTGGACCCTTCACAACTGTGTCAATCGTGGTTGCGCCACTTGGTGCCCCAAGGCCAACAGACTTCACAGTCCTAATACCTGGGAACGCCATTGGGTCCATGCTTCTGCGAAGTGATACTTCTTGACTGTCCACTACTACGCCGTCAGTGCTTGCGTTAGTGAGTACAGAAATGGCCGGGTACCCAGTAGTTGATTCAATAATCTTTGAAGTTTCTTGAACTGAGTCGAGCCCAATGCTTTGTCCATATTCTTCGGCGAGCTCAGACGCGATTGCAACGTCTGTCCAAGCTGAACCTGGTGGAACAATCTTTGGTGTCAGTGCGCTTACGCGACCTTCAATGTTTGTCACTGTTCCAGCACGCTCATAAGAAACGCTTGCTGGAAGAACAACGTCAGCGTACGCAAGCGTTGCTCCTCCATGGCCACTCACAACGACAATGTCTGAAGCCGCGAGAGCACTCAGCGCGAGTGAGGTGTCTGCGATGTTGCCGAGCAAGCATCCACCGAGAAGAAGCGTTGCTTTTTGTTCTCCGCTAGCCATTGCCTGGAGCTGAGAAATGGTGTCTCTGCCAGAACTTTCAGTATTGAGACGACGTCCTGGATGTAGTCCTGGACTTAGACCCATGTCGAGTGCACCATTTACGTTTGAGCGACGAAGCGCCACAAGGAATTTTGCTTCTGGGTAATTCTCAGCGAATGTGCGAATAGCTGCTTCAACAATTGAAGCGTCTTCTGCAACATTTGCTCGACCTACAACAAAGACAACTCCGTCTCCATTTTCACCAATCAGCTTTTGTGCATTTGAAATGTCTTCGCTGGTGAAGAGAACGTCGAATGGAATAGTTCCAGACACCAAAGCCTTAGCAGCGAGGTGTGCTTCGCCAGGTCGAATAGTGATTGTTGACTTTGCGATATTAGAAAGCGAGGTCTGTCGTCCAGCGAGTTCGATAATTGAATTCTTATCTCGTACTGCACTCTCTCGAAGGCGCAAGAACAAGATCGGAAGTTCTTCACGAAGATCGCCCGTAAGTGTCACAACAGTGCATGCACGAGCGGCTTCATCAATAGTTGCTTTAGGAAGAGCCTGAAGTAACTCTGCGTCAAGCCCGTCACCGTACTGCGCGTCAATGTTTTCAGTGCGAAGCACACCGCGAGCAAAACGCTCCCAAGCGAATGCGCCTTCGTTAGTGAGTGCAGATCCGCCAATGACACCAAGTGAACTTCCTTCACCGTGCAGAATCTTTGACGCAGCTCTTAGCGCTTCAGACCAGCTGACAGAAACGAGCTCACCATTGCGGCGAACCATTGGTTCGGTGAGTCGAGTTGCAGCACTAAGAAGGTCTGTTGACTCTTCATTGCCGTCAACTGAGTCGAGCGTAAAGCGACCCTTGTCACATAGCCATCCGTGGTTCACCGGATCTGAGTCAACACCCAGAACACGGGTGAGTCGGTTACCTGACGACTGCACCGCAACACGACAACCAACAGCACATGTAGTGCATGTGCTTTCAACTTGGTCTAAGTCCCATGGACGAGCAGTAAAGCGGTATGGCTTTGCAGTCAATGCGCCCACTGGACAAATTTGAACCGTGTTTCCTGAAAAGACTGAGTCGAATGGTTGCGTTGGAGAAGGAGCAACTTCAATCAAGTCACCACGACCCGAGAATGATATTTGTGCATCGCCCGCAACTTCTGCAGCGAACCTCGTACATCGTGCGCACTGAATGCAGCGTTCGCGGTCGAGAAGAACTAGTTCACCAATTTCAATTGGCTTTACGAAGTGACGCTTTTCTTCAATGAACCGTGTTTCACCTGAACCGTGAGCGAGTGCCTGATCTTGCAGTGGGCATTCGCCGCCCTTGTCACAAACTGGACAGTCGAGTGGGTGATTGGCGAGCAGGAATTCCAAAACGCCGTCTTGGGCCTTCTTCACTTTTTCAGAATCGGTTACGACACTCATGCCGTCGCTCACTTTTAGATAGCAAGCAGGTTGCAGTGTTGCACCACGAGGACCGTCTACTTCTACAAGACACATACGACAGATGCCGACTGGCTCCATACGTGGGTGATAGCAAAAACGTGGGATGTAGTCCCCCGCACGTTCTGCGGCTTCAATGAGAAGTTCTCCCGGCTTAGCTTCAAAGGATCTTCCGTTTACGGTAATCGAAACTGTGGTGCGCACTTCATCAGTCATGCGGACATCCTCCGTGTTCAATGTGAGCAATGAATTCATTGCGGAACATTGAGATTGCAGAATTCACCGAAGAAGGAATTGATGGCCCCAGCACACAGATGGTTGTCTGCTGGGGTGGCCACAAAAGTCCCGGCGAGATGTTGTCGCAGAGGTCGAGAAGTAGGTCGAGGTCTTCAAGTCGACCACCACCGTGTTCAATGCGGTACATCGCGCGCTCAATCCAGCCCGATCCTTCACGGCACGGCGTGCACTGACCACATGATTCGCGCGAGAAGAATTTCGTGATGCGCCACGTGGCACGAACAACACATGAATCTTCGTCAAGAACAACAACCGAACCAGATCCAAGCATCGAGCCCTTTTCAGCAACTTCGTCTTGTCCAAGTGCAAGGTCAAGCAGGTCAGGCCCAAACCAAGGAGCAGAAACTCCACCCGGGATAAACGCCTTGATTTTTTTGTCATTAATTAGGCCCCCACCAAATTGTGGGTCATAGATAAGGTCACGGAAAGTGTTCTTAACCATTTCAACTTCGTACACGCCTGGGTTCTTTACTCGTCCAGCAAGTGCGAACAAACGTGTTCCAGTTGAACGACCTTCTCCTAGAGCTGCGAATGCGGCTCCGCCGTTATTCACGATCCAAGGGAGGTTAGACATTGTCTCAACGTTGTTAACAACTGTTGGCTCACCATAAAGACCCGTAACGGCTGGGAAGAATGGTGGCTTGATACGTGGGAAACCACGCTTGCCTTCGAGCGCTTCAATTAGTGCAGTCTCTTCACCGCAAATGTATGCACCAGCACCAGGGTGAACCACGATGTCGAGTGAAAAGTCTGAACCGAAGATTTTGCTTCCGAGTGCACCGTGTGCGTACGCATCATTGACTGCTTGCTGAACGCGCTCGAGTCCAAGTGCAAATTCTCCACGAAGGAAAATAAATGCTTGACTAACTTGCAGTGCGTACGCCGCAATGACAACGCCCTCAATAAGTTGGTGGGGATCGCGCTCTACTAAGTAGTGGTCTTTGAATGTTGCAGGCTCTGATTCGTCGCCGTTGACAACGAGATACGAAATTGGAGACCTGCGAAGCATTGACCACTTGCGTCCTGCTGGGAATCCAGCTCCCCCTCGTCCGAGGAGCGACGCAGCATCAACTTCAGCAGCGACCTTCTCAGGGAACATACCGAGTGCCTTCTTCAGCGCAACGTATCCACCAGTTTCAAGGTAACGAGAAAGGGTGTGCGAGTCGTCAAAGTCTTTACGAGAAGAAACAATCTTTGGTGCGCTAAAGGTAGCCATTACTTCTGCTCCTTTGCGGCACGTGCTTCACGAGCAGCCTGCGCGGTGGCGCGCTGTGCAGCGATTTCTTCACGTGGGGCTTGGAGTCCACTGCTTCTGCGCACGCGAATGAGTGTTCCGTGTGATGGAATTTCAGATTCACGTTTGCCATCACGAACTTCTTCGATCATTGCATCGAATGCGTCGGGCGTAGTTGTTCGAACATAACGGTGGTTCACTTGCACAACTGGTGCAATGTCACAGTCAGCCAAGCATTCCGTCTCTTCTAATGTGAAGAGTCCGTCTGATGAAGTACCGCCAACGGCGCATCCAAGTTTCTTGGTTGCGTGCTCTAAGAGTTCTTCGCCACCTGCGAGCAGACAAGCAATGTTGGTGCAAATTCCAACAACGTATTTTCCAACTGGCTCTAAGTGGAACATGTCATAGAACGCTGCAGTTCCTCGAACTTCAGCTTCTGATGTTCCTACGAGCTGCGCAACCTCAGTGATTCCCTCTTCTGAGAGGTAGCCGTCTTGTTCTTGCGCTAAGTGAAGTAGCGGCAACATTGCAGAACGCTTCACTGGGTACAGCGCAACGAGGTCTTCAGCGCGCTTTCGAAGGTCATTTTGGAAGTGACTCATCGGTCCACCTCACCCATAACTGGGTCAACTGTAGAAATAACGGTGATGGTGTCAGAAACTGAACCACCACGCATAAGAAGGGGAACAGCTTGTAGGTTTACGAAACTCGGAGCACGAACGTGAATTCGGTACGGCTTAGGTCCACCATCTGAAACGATGTAGCAACCAAGTTCTCCACGAGGTGATTCCACTGCTGAATACACTTCCCCGGCTGGAACATGGAATCCTTCAGTGAAGAGCTTGAAGTGGTGAATGAGAGCTTCCATTGATTCATTAATACGTGCACGTGGCGGTGGCGTTACTTTTGGATCTTGGCTTCGGTAGTCACCACTTGGCATCATTTCAAGACACTGACGAACAATGCGGATTGATTCGCGAATTTCGTTAAGTCGAATTGCATATCGGTCAAAGTTGTCACCGTAGGTTCCAACAATTACATCGAAGTCAACCTTGTCGTATGCGAGATAAGGCATCGTGCGGCGAAGGTCCCATGCAACACCAGTTGAGCGAAGTAGCGGTCCAGTGACTCCAAGCGCGAGTGCTTCTTCTGCACTGATTGGAGCAACACCAATCATGCGTTGGCGAAAGATTGGCTGTCCTGTAAGAAGAGTGTCGTATTCAAATGTGCGTGCGTAAATCGTGTCGCAAATAACTTGAATGTCGTCTTGCCATCCATCAGGAAGATCTGCAGCAACTCCACCTGGGCGCACGTAGTTGAGGTTCATGCGAAGCCCTGCAGTCTTTTCAAAGAACGCCAGAACTAATTCACGTTCACGTAGACCGTAAATCATCATTGATGTTGAGCCAACGTCCATTCCGTTAGTAGCCATCCACACCAAGTGTGATGAAATTCGGTTCAACTCACTCATCATCATTCGAATCCATGTAGCGCGCTCTGGCACTTCAATGCCGAGCAACTTCTCTACTGCCATTGAGTATGAGAGTTCGTTGATGACAGGACTTAAGTAGTCCATACGAGTTACGTTCGTGCCGCCTTGAACGTAGCTAAGTGCTTCACCAGTCTTTTCCATTCCAGTGTGCAAGTAACCAATAACTGTCTTAGAGCGAAGAACGAACTCACCGTC
>CAIKFN010000045.1 GCA_903826715.1 uncultured Actinomycetes bacterium | reverse complement strand
CAATACCCCCTCTGACGTGGCGTCTTGCTAGAAGGACATGGACGTGGGTAACCTGCGGTTCTAGTCGAACTGGGGGGAGAGACTGATGGCATTAGCACCGGATGACTGGTCACTATTAGCGGCATGCCGCGGGGGTGAGGGATCACTCTTTTTCTCTCCTGACAGCACTGAGCGCAAAGAAGATCGCATTGAACGAGAACACATGGCAAAGCGAATCTGTGCCGGATGTGCAGTCACAGCCGAATGTCTTGATGCAGCGATTGAACGCCGTGAAACACATGGAATTTGGGGCGGACTCAATGAGATTGAGCGTCGCTCACTCCAGAGGCGCTGAATCAACCCAACCAAGTTGGGTTGGTGTTACTCGCGTTAGAACAATCAGTAGCGCGAAAGTAACAATGTGCACACCTGTGCAGTAAAGACAGAGATTGCCAATAATCATGATCTCGGCGTAAATAAGCCAGAGTACAAAGCCCATGCCAGCAACGGTGAAGGCAAATCTCGCAACGTGCAACCAGTAGTTTTTTGCTCGCCACGCCAATGGTGAATTAAGAGCCACCATTACGACGAAATTAAATAACCCAAGCACTGCGACTGGGATTCCTAGAAAGTAGGACTGCGCAGAGGTGGTCACTTTGGCGCAGTTAATGGTGCCCGTGTCGGCACACACCAACGCATGAGGTTGAAAGTGCGTAATCGTCAGGTAGATAGAAAAACCGAGCCCAATGATGCTTAGGACAAACGTTGTTACAACGGCCCAGCGCGGAACACTCTCTACCGTGCGACTCACTTAATCTTCAGCGCTTTCTTTGCAACCTGTACCCCAGCGCTTGAGCACACTGCAGCTGGCATGTTGTTCGTTAGAGAACAGAATGCAGCTGATTGTTCGTTCGCTGAAGCAATGATTGCTTGCGTTACTGGATTCGTTGGGTCACTAAGAGCTGAAGCAATTTGTCCCTGGGTAAGGCCAGCAAGTGTTGCTGGGGTAAAGCTCGCGCCAGCAGCAAGGAACTTATTACCCATGTCAATGAATGGGATAGAACCATTTTCCTGTGTCGAAGTGAATGAAGGAATGTACTTCATTGTGTCGTACTTCTTAAGAAGTGCAGTCTGAGCAGCAGTCAGTTTCTGCAATGGGTAGTAGAAGTTGGTCGCCGTATCTGGAATGTTGGTGAATGTTTCAATACTCGTGAATGCGAGGTATGAAGACGTGTAAGAAGACTGACGGAAGGTAAATGTCTTGGTGTTTGGATACACGTCAGCTGCGCCACTCTGAGTAAAGCCAAGATTGCTAAAGGTTCCAAAGCGGCTAAGGGCAATGATTGTTGACCAGCGCTGCGCTGCGCAGTAAGGGCAGTACTCAGCACCGACGTAGACAATTGATGGAAGCGACTTGGCGTTAACGGTCTTGACCAGTGCAGGCTGTCCACTGAGTGGTGACGGTGCAGTGATTGGTGCTACTGGTGAAGTAACGCCAACAGTGTTGAATACAGACGCTGGAACTGAAGTCAACTGACTCATGGTTGTTGCGTCGACTGACTGGAAGGTCTTTGAAGCAGTTGATGCGGGTGAGCCACTTGTCATCTTGATGACAACGAGACCTACGACGATCACGAGAACGACTCCTACGGCAATCCAAGTGAAGAGACCGGCGGGACGACCACCTTTTGCTGGGGTTTGGGTCTTCTTGTTGGCGGGTGACTTAGCCACGATGCTCCTTATTGCTGTTTAGATGTACAAACTTAGTGGAGATATGCCTAAGAGGTGCTTTCGTGATCAAACTCTTAGGTAGTTTGCTGTATGGCCGAAATTCTGACTCCTAGACCCGCAGCCACCGTTGTTACCCTACGAGACGCCCCAGAGGGCTTCGAAGTTCTCATGCTTAAGCGCAACTTAAATAGTGACTTCATTGGAGGGGCGTACGTGTTTCCTGGTGGTGGCGTTGACGTAGGTGATGCGGGAGATTCGGGTCAAAAACTTTCCATTGGCATCACTGACGCCGAAGCATCAAAACGCCTGGGTATAGAAAGCGGGGGCCTCGCGTACTTCGTAGCGTGTTTGCGTGAATTGTTTGAAGAAGCAGGTCTTCTTGTTGCCTGTGATGCAGATGGCAACCCAGTTCGCTTTAGTGACCCCGAGACCATCAAACGAATGGCGGCACACCGACGCGCAGTGAATGCGAATGAACTGAAGTTCATAGACATGATGGAACAAGAAGAATTATTTCTTGATCTCAGAGGGCTTGCCTACAGTGCGCACTGGGTAACACCAATAGGGCCACCTCGTAGGTACGACACAAGATTCTTTGTGGCCCTTGCTCCAACTGATCAAGTTGCTACGCATGACGCTGGTGAGACTGTCGCCGACCAGTGGGTGCGTCCACTGGAAGCTCTTGCCATGCATGAGCGCGGGGAACTGGAGATGATTTTTCCAACCATAAAGAATTTGAAAGATATTGCTCACTTCACAACGTCACGTGAAGTTCTCGACTTTGCGAATTCCCTAACTGAAATTCCTCGTATCGAGCCGCGGTTTAAAACTCGTAATGGCGAAACAGTTATTTTGATGCCCGGCGATGATGGGTTTGACGACTAGCTCTCACTAGTTACAGCACGCTCTAACGCATCGAGCATTCTTGCTGAACAGCCCTGCATGCCAATTGGTGGTGCAATGTCAGTTTCAATTCGCTTTGCGAGTACGTGGAACACACCATCTGCTTCTTCATTTAAGACTGCAGGCTCACCAATGTCTCCGCCGCTTGCAATCTCATGATCCAGTGAAATTTCACAGAGGAGCGGAACACCAAGCTCTGTCGCTAATGAACTTCCCCCACCTTCACCAAACAAGTTGTGTTTCTCGCCACATGAACACACGAGTCCGCTCATATTTTCAATCACGCCGAGTACTCGGATGTTTGACTTTCGAGCAAAGTCTGCAGCCCGCAGCGCAACTCGCTGAGCTGCAATAGCGGGGGTAGTAACAACGAGCTGTCCCATTTGCGGGAGTATTCGCGCCAGCGTCATTGCGATGTCACCAGTTCCTGGAGGGGTGTCAATGAGCATGTAGTCAATGTCTGACCACTCGGCGTCTTCAATGAACTGGGCAACTGCTTTTTGAACAATGAGTCCGCGCCATAAGAGCGCTTGGTCTTCTTCAGCCAGTAGTCCCATAGAGAGAAGTTTTATTTTTCCTTTTCCAATTGTCTTCTCGAGCGGGATCATCTTCTTGTCTTTGGCGGTGACTTCACCATGGATACCGAGAAGTCTGGTGAGTGAGAAGCCCCAAATGTCTGCATCAAGCACACCAACTCGGTGCCCAAGTTGTGCGAGTGCGACTGCGAGGTTCGCAGTGACTGATGACTTACCAACGCCACCCTTGCCTGAAGCAATCATGAGTACTGGTGTCTGAAAGGGGATTGAAGTTTGTGGCGCGCGCTCTTGGGCGAACTTGCGAGCACGCTTCATGAGCTCTGCACGCTGATCTTGTTCCATAATGCCAATAACAATTTCGACCTTATTGATTCCGTCAATACATAACGCTGCTTCTTTCACGTCTCGCTCAATCTGTGAGCGAAGTGGACAACCAGAAGTTGTAAGGGCGACATTGACGAATGCGGTGGCATTTTCGATACGAATCTCGCCAACCATCCCGAGTTCAACAATGGACGCGCCAAGCTCTGGATCGAGGACCCGGGTGAGCCGTTCACGTATCTGGTCGATTTGCTGCATACCTGAACGCTAATGCCCTTTAAATAAGGGGTGTTCAAAGGCCATTTCCCTTACTACTATGGGGGGAACACTTATTTAAAGGAGTGACATGTCAAACGCCACTACAACCAACGTAGATCTCAAGAAAAAGGCAACTAACCCAATCACACTGACTGACCTTGCCATTGTCAAAGTTGCTGAGCTCATCGCTGCTGAAGCTGCTGATGAAGTACTCGCGCTTCGTGTTTCTGTGAAGCCTGGTGGATGTGCAGGGTTTAACTACGACATGTTCTTTGATTCAGAATTCGCTACAGAAGATGTTCTTCGTGAATTTGGAGAAGTAAAGGTTGTTGTTGACACTCAGAGCGCAGAGCTGCTCAACGGTTCAACACTTGACTTCTCTGATGGACTTCAGGGTGCTGGTTTTCACATCACGAATCCAAACGCCACGAAGTCATGTGGTTGCGGCAACTCATTTAGCTGAGCCACAAAGTGAGCACACCTCTTGGTCCGTACTCTCCGTCACGCCGTGCCGGTGACTTTGTAATTCTTTCTGGACAGCTCGGAATGCTCCCTGGTAAAGCAACGCTCACGCTTGCTCCTGGCGGTGCTGCTGAACAACTTCGACAAGCACTCGACAATGCGCGTCAACTCCTCGCAGCTGAAGGTGTGACGTTCGATCAAGTCGTAAAGGGCACGTTGTTTTTGCTTGATGTGAATGACTTTGCAGCGTGTAATGAAGTGTGGATTGAAAACTTCAACCCACCTCGTCCAACTAGGTCAACAATCGGAATTGCAGCGCTACCTTTAGCGGGTGCCACAGCTGAAGTTGAACTTTGGGCCTACGCTCCAAAGAACTAGTCAACTTCGCGCTCCCCGAGCGTTCCGAACTTGTATCCAACAGAGCGAACTGTCGCGATTAAATGTGCGTGCTCTTCACCTAACTTCGCACGAAGTCGTCGAACGTGAACGTCAACTGTTCGTGCCCCTCCGTAGTATTCATATCCCCACACACGACTCAGCAATGTTTCACGCGTAAATACTCGGTTCGGGTTTGTGGCAAGGAAACGAAGTAGTTCGTATTCCATGTACGTGAGGTCCATCACTCGGCCATCAATTGATGCTTGGTAGGTCTCGAGGTTCATGGAGAGCACGCCGTGTTCAATTCGTGGAGCCACGCTTTCGTTTCCAGCACGACGGAGTCGGTGGCGAAGGCGAGTGGCGAGTTCGCTCACGTCAAATGGCCCAACTACAAAGTCATCGAAGAGATTTTCTCGGAAGGTGAGGTCGTCGAGTTGGTAGTGATCGAGCAACAAAATGATCGGTCCGACACTGCGTTCACGCGCACGAAGCTGGCGACAAAGGCTCATGGCATCACTGAAGGGGAACGCTGAAGCGTTAATGACTGTTCCCGAAAAACCGTCTCCCGGCTCTAGGGCACTGATCTCATTGAGACGTCCACTGGTTGAAACCGCAGGAGTTACTCCAGTGACTTCAAAGGCCTTTTTGACCGGCCCTTCACACGAGGGAACACAGAGGACAATGTCGATGCTCACAGCAGAGGTAGGTAGCGCTCGAGTTCAAATGCAGTTACTTGTTCGCGGTATGAATCCCATTCCGCACGCTTGTTACGTAGGAACCACTCAACTTGGTGTTCACCAAGTGTTTCGTGCAGCAGTTCTGAATTCTCCATGAGGTCAACAGCTTGGGCGAGTGACTGTGGAAGAGGCGCCATGCGCTGGCCTTCTGCAGGAAGTTCGTAGTTGCCGTTCACTCCGCGAAGCCCTGCGGCGAGAATTACGCCAAACGCGAGATAAGGATTCGCTGATGGGTCTGGTGCGCGGTATTCAATTCGAGTTGAGTCAATACGACCAGGCTTCACAGAAGGCACACGAACAAGTGCGTCTGCCTTGTAGCGTGCCCACTCTGCACCAACTGGTGCTTCACCAGCGGGGATAAGTCGCTTGTATGAGTTCACCCACTGATTAGTAATTGCGGTGATCTCTGGTGCGTGATGTACTAGCCCGGCAATGAACTTCTGCGCCGTGTCACTTAGTCCGTACGGACCGTCACCAATAAAGGCGTTCTTCTCATCGCGCCATAGCGAGAGGTGAGTGTGCATTCCAGATCCCTGCACGCCAGCGAGGGGCTTAGGCATGAAGCTCGCTGATACTCCGGCTTGGCGAGCAATGTCTTTGACCACGTGGCGCACGGTCATGACCGTGTCAGCCATGGTGAGCGCGTCGGTGTAGCGCAGATCAATTTCGTGCTGTCCGGGTGCATCTTCGTGCTGCGCGTGTTCAACACCAATGCCCATCTCTTCCAAGATGAGCACGGTGCGACGGCGAATTTGGCTCGCGGTGTCGTCAGGAAGAAGATCAAAGTAACTTCCGGTGTCGATTGGCTGAGGAGTTTTTAGAGGATCGAGGTCTTTGAAATAGAAGTATTCAATTTCGGGAGCAACATAGAAGGTGTACCCCTGTTCGTGTGCTCCTTTAAGAACACGGCGAAGTTGCTGGCGAGGACAACCATCAAATGGTGTGCCGTCGATGTTGACAATGTCACAGAACACGCGTGCAATCCCGGCGCCTTCTTCGTACCAAGGAAGGAGTTGGAACGTTGTCAGGTCAGGTCGCGCGAGCACGTCTGATTCTGAGGTGCGTGAGAATCCGTCAATGGCACTGCCGTCAAAGGTCATGCCTTGTTCGAGGGCATCTTCTAGTTCAGCTGGTGTGACGTGAAAGGCCTTGTGGCGACCGAGCACGTCAGTGAACCAGAGCTGGACGAAACGAACGCCTCGTTCTTCGACGGTGCGAAGTACATACTGTGACTGACTTTGCATAGAAGCCATTCTCTCACCATTCCTTAGGGGCCACATTTGACCATAAAAACAAAGAAGCCCGCCGCAGGTACGCGGCGGGCTTCTTAGAAATGCTTAACGACGCTTTGCTGCCTTTTTGGCTGGCTTGCGTGCTGCAGTCTTCTTTGCAGGAGACTTCTTCGCAGCCTTCTTAGTAGCGCCACGCTTCTTTGCTGCAGTCTTCTTAGCGGTTGTCTTCTTAGCCCCAGTCTTCTTACCCTTGGCGGCTGCACCACAAATGGTTTCGACCATTACTGATGAAACGAGGTAAGGGTCGATGTTGGCGTTAGGACGACGGTCTTCGAGGTAACCACGCTTGTCACGAGCCACACCACCAGGGATGCGGATTGAAGCCGCGCGGTTTGAAATACCGTACGAAAACTTGTTCCATGGAGCAGTTTCGTGTGCACCAGTAAGACGCTCAGTAATGCCGTCACCGTACGCAGCGATGTGTTCCTTCACGCGTGTACCGAGTGCTTCGCAACCAGCAATGATTGCGTCCCAGCCGCCAGGTGCGCGCATGGCCTTCGTTGAGAAGTTGGTGTGTGCACCAGCTCCGTTCCAGTCACCCTTGATTGGCTTTGCAGCGAAGCTAACTTCAACGTCGAACTCTTCTGCAATGCGCTCAAGAAGCCAACGAGCAACCCAGAGCTGGTCGCCAACTTCTACGGCACCAAGAATTCCAACTTGGAATTCCCATTGACCCATCATCACTTCTGCGTTTGTTCCTTCAATGCCGATTCCAGCACGCAGGCAAGCAAGCGTGTGTGCTTCAACAATGTCACGACCAGGCATCTTTGATCCACCAACGCCGCAGTAGTAAGGACCCTGTGGCGCTGGGTATCCAACTTCTGGCCACCCGTATGGACGCTCGTCTTGGAAGAAGGTGTACTCCTGTTCAATACCGAACATTGGTTCTTGGTCTGCGTACTTCTTTGCAACCTCAACAGCCTTAGCGCGGTGGTTAGTTTCGTGTGGTGTCATGTCAGCGTTCATTACTTCGCACATAACAAGAATGTCCTTAGGGCCACGTAGTGGGTCTGGGCACTGCCAAACAGGAATTAGTACACAGTCAGAAAAGTGACCAGCCGCTTGGTTGGTAGATGAACCGTCGAATCCCCATACTGGTGGCTTCTTGCCGTCAGCAACAATTTTTGTCTTGCTGCGCAACTTGTTAGTTGGTTGAGTTCCGTCAATCCAGATGTATTCAGCCTGGTAAGCCAAGGTTGCT